>JANLRX010000260.1:0-4639 GCA_031362025.1 Chloroflexota bacterium | reverse complement strand
GGTGATCTTCGAGCACCTGGCGGCGAGGCTGGAGATGGCGCCGGATCGAGTGCTGTACGTAGGAGACAACCCGATCCCGGATGTGCTGGGGCCGTCCCGCGTTGGGATGAAGTCCGCGTGGGTGAACCGCTTCGGGTACCGGAAGCCAAGGAACGTGCCGCAACCTGACGTGCGGGTGACGTCGCTGGCGGAGCTGTTGCCGCTGCTGGTGCCGGCCGTTGACTGACATACCGGGCCCTCGCTCGCGGGAGATCTTCGAGCGGGCGCGGGAGTTGATGCCGGGCGGCGTTTCGAGCCCTGTGCGCGCGTTCAAGGCGGTGGGCGGGAACCCGCCGGTGATCGCGTACGGGCGCGGGCCATACATCGTGGACGTGGACGGCAACGAGTACATCGACTACGTATGCGCTTACGGCCCGCACATCCTCGGGCACGCCCACCCGGATATCGTGGCGGTGATCCAGGCGGCGGCCGAACGCGGCACGGCGTACGGCGCGACGTCCGAGCTCGAAGTGGAACTGGCGCGCCTGACGTGCGAGGCGGTGCCGTCGATCGAGATGGTGCGCTTCGTGAACTCGGGGACCGAAGCGACGATGTCCGCGCTGCGTCTGGCGCGAGCGTTCACGAACCGCTCGAAGATCCTGAAGTTTGAGGGCGGGTACCACGGGCATGCCGACGGTCTGCTGGTGCAGGCGGGGTCCGGGCTGGCAACGCTGAGCCTGCCGGACAGTCCCGGCGTCCCACCGGCACAGGCGGCAGACACGCTGGTCGCGCCGTACAACGGAATCGAGGCGGTGCGGGAGCTGTTCGCGCGGCAGGGGGGCGAGATCGCGGCGGTGATTGTGGAGCCGGTGGCGGCGAACATGGGCGTGGTGCCCCCGGCATCGGGGTTCCTCGAAGGGTTGCGCGAGGTGACGGCGCAGCACAGGACGCTACTCATCTTCGACGAGATCATTACAGGCTTCCGGGTGCGGTACGGCGGAGCGCAGGAGCTGTTCGGGGTGACGCCGGACCTTACGTGCCTGGGGAAGATCATCGGCGGCGGGCTGCCGGTGGGCGCGTACGGCGGACGGCGCGAGATCATGGAGATGGTGGCGCCGCTGGGGCCGGTGTACCAGGCGGGAACGCTCTCCGGAAACCCGCTAGCGATGGGCGCGGGCATCGCGACGCTGCGGGAGATCCAGAAGCGCGGCGCGGTGGCGTATCAGCGGTTGGAGATCGCGGCGATCTACCTGGAGGACGGACTGCGGCGGGCGGCGGAGGAGACGGAGGTGCCGGTGCGGATGTCGCGCGTCGGCTCGATGATGACGATGTTCTTCACGGGCAGCGAGGTGACCGACTACGCCGGCGCGAAGGCTTCGAACACGGAGCGCTACGCCGAGTACTTCAACGGGATGCTGAGGCGCGGGGTGTTCCTGGCGCCGTCGCAGTTCGAGGCGATGTTCGTCTCGATGGTGCACACGGACGCGGAGATCGACAAAACGGTGGCGGCGGCGGAAGAGGCGCTGGCAGAGGTTAAGTAGGCACCTTCTATGTGGGGATTGATTGGGTCGACTGCGGCTACTGGAGCCGCTGTTCTCACGGCTATTTTGTTGTGGACTGTTTGGTCTGGTCGGGGCAGGCCCCTCGCCAGAAGGACGACAAATGTCACCTTCGGGGCAGCAATGGCATTGTTAGGGATACTGGTCTTTAGCCAAGGTGTCACCACGTCATCCGGCATCGGTATTTTTCTCGGGTCGGTCGTTTGTTTCGTCGGTGTTCTGATTGCTGCATGGGGTTTTTTCTCATCATCGGTTTCGCGTTGACAGGACGCCTTTCCTGATTCTCCAACCTTCGCTATACTTTGGGCCGACCCGCGCCCGAACCGCATTTGATAATGCGGATAAGCATTTAACGAACACAAAGGAATCCCGCATGAAGGTCTCTTGTATCCAGGAAAACCTCGCCCGTGGTCTTGCCACTGTTGGCCGTGCCGTGCCCGTTCGGAGCACGCTGCCGCAAGCCTCGCACGTGATGCTCGAGACGGACCAGGGACGGCTGAAGCTTGTCGCTACGGACCTGACGATCGCGATCACGTGCTGGATCGGCGCGACGGTGGAGGAAGAGGGCTCGGTGACGGTGCCGGCGCGGTTGCTAACGGACTTCGTGGCTTCGCTGCCGAACGACCGGATCGACCTGGAGGTTTCGGGGCGCGGCAAGCAGATGCACATCAAGTGCGCGCGCAACGAGGCGACGATGGCGGGGATGGACGCGCAGGACTTCCCACCGGTGCCGCAGGTGACCGATGGCCTGACGCTAACGCTGGACTCGAAGGTGCTGCGGCAGGCGATC
The DNA here is from genome assembly GCA_031362025.1 of Chloroflexota bacterium. GTDB lineage: Bacteria > Chloroflexota > Dehalococcoidia > SM23-28-2 > RBG-16-64-32 > DATKKM01. The sequence continues at coordinate 2,311 of JANLRX010000260.1, read as the reverse complement.
GGGAAGGTGCAATTCGCGGCGGCGACGGACGACACGCGGCCGGTGCTGACGGGCATCCACACGCTGGCGGAGGACAACATCCTGACGCTGGCGGCGGCGGACGGCTTCCGGTTGGCAGTCCAAACCCTGCCGCTGGACACGGACGTGGCGGAAAAGGTCGAAGTCATCATCCCGGCCCGCGCGCTTCGGGAGATCGAGCGGCTGGCGGCGGACGAGGACGAGCCGATCCAGCTGGCCATCAACGCGGCGCGGTCGCAGGTGATGTTCAAGATGAGCACAGCAGAGCTGGTGGCAACGCTGATCCAGGGGACGTTCCCGAACTACAGCCAGCTGATCCCGCAGTCGTACACGACGAAGGCCGACATCGACATGAAGCAGTTCCTGCAGGAGACTCGTATCTCAGCGATCTTCGCGCGGGACGGTGCCGGAATCGTGCGGGTCCAGATGGAGCCGGGCGAGGGCGGACCGGGCAAGCTAATCATCTCGGCGCGGGCGGAAGAGATCGGCGAGCACCGCGGGGAGATGGACGTGAAGATCGAGGGCGAAGCGTCGAAGATCGCGTTCAACAGCCGCTACCTTCAGGACGTTCTGCAGGTTCTAACGAGCGACGAAGTGACGCTGGAGACGACAAGCCCCTCCAGCCCCGGGGTGCTGCGGCCGAAGGGTGACGACGGGTATGTGCACGTCGTCATGCCGATGTTTGTGCAGTGGTAGCTAAATCGTAAGTAATAGCACCTTTTAGTGAGACACCGGCAGAATCGGCAACGACCGCAATGTTAAGGCCGTCGAGGGCCATGCGCTTTTCGTCGAAGTCGTACCCCCTCCAGGTTCCCTGCCATCTCGGCGCAGAAGCTGCGCACGTGCTCGCTCAGGCCGTCCAGGTCGGCGACACCTTGCTTCTGCTGCAGGAGTTGACGTAGATCACGCTCCAGGGCCTGCTGGGCGCTCTTAACCTTCTCGACTTCGCGCAATACGTACTCCGAAGCGATCATGACGCGAGACGTCCTGACGGTGACTCCCGAGACACCGCTGGAAGAGGTAGCCGATATCCTCGAGCGTGAACGGTTCGTCCGCGTGCCGGTCGCAGAGCGAGGAAAGCTGATCGGGATCGTATCCGCGGTCGGACGTCTTGCGCTACCTGGTCGAGCCAAACTTCATGACATTCCGTCATAACTCGTCGCGCTCAAAGGTCGGCCTTTTTGGTCGATCAAGAAAGGATACCCGCTTGTACTTCCCGCTAGCAGCCTTCCCCTGGTGGGCGTTTCTGTTCATGCCCCTCATGATGCTCGGGATGGGCATGATGATGTGGCTGATGATGAGGATGATGATGGGCATGGACCACGGTTCAGACCAGGGATCTGCTCATCAGGGCACTGGCCAGCCCCCCACGGGATCCCAGTCCGAGGTGGAGGCATTGCGCCGGCAGGTGGCTGAATTGCAGGGCCGGCTGGAGGCGATGGAGTCCGGCGCGGAGGCTCGGGAGCGAGGCCAGGTGGAAGGGGAAGAGCATTGATGCGCCGCCGGTCATCACCACTGTTGGCGATCGAGATGGGGACGTACGGGCCGTTTGGCCTTGTGGACATATGACCCTTAGCCCTACTGTGCGGCACCTCAAGGTTGAGACGATACCGGTACGGACTACGGCGACTGGGATTGGGCCGCGACCGATAACGTCAGCTAGGAGTTCAGGGAGGCAATAGCGTTGGGAATGTACAGACCATATGAACCAAAGGATCCGATTTCGAGACGGGCGCTCGTTAAGGGAATGGTTTTTACTGCGGCGGCCGCCGCGGTCGGCGCGGTCGGCGGGTACGGAGTCGCTGCCATGGACGGGCGTGGCAGCGATGGGCGCGTGGAAGCAACTCCGGATCACCAGGAAGGCGGCACCCCCACGCCGATGTCGAATGACGACATGGACCGCGAGGCCGAAGCCGTCGTTAAGGCGTTTCCGGCCGCGACGGAGGGCGTGGGCGGCCTGCCCCTCGAATACCGGATGGAGAATGGCGTGCGCGTCTTCGAGATCACCTGCATGGACGTGCAGTGGGAAGTGACGCCGGGCGAAAAGCTCGATGCCCACACCTACAACGGGATGGTGCCGGGCCCGGAGATACGTGTCGTCGAAGGGGAACCAGTGCGCGTCATCGTGAAGAATGAGATGGACCAGAGCACGTCAGTGCACTGGCATGGGCAGCGCGTGCCTAACGCCATGGACGGAGTCCCGTTCATCACGCAGCCACCGATCAAGCCAGGCGAAACGTTCGTCTACGAGTTCACGCCAGGGCCGTTCGGCAGCCATATGTACCACTCGCAC
>JANLRX010000259.1:0-12187 GCA_031362025.1 Chloroflexota bacterium | reverse complement strand
TCGTAGTCGGGGCCAAGCTGCGACTGGATCTCCGACATGTGCTCGGCGATGAGCCCGGCCCACGCGTACGAGAACTCCTGCGGCCCCTCGAAGTGCAGCCCGATCTCGATGCGCTCGTTCTTGCGCGCCAGCCACACTTCGTAGTGCACCTTCGGGGAGTGGAAGTGCACCTGGAACCAGACGAACCGCACTCGGTGCTGGCACGACTCGCGCAGATCCGGCGGCAGCAGTTCCAGCGTCCGGTCCTGGAGCAGCGCCATGAAATCGGCGACGCGCATCTTTGGCATGTCCCCATGCTACAATTCCTGCAACCTGACCGTCTGTTTTAGATGACCCCCGCCGGGTCAGGAGGACTGCATGAGCACAATCATCATCGTGGCGATCATCGTCGCGTTTATCGTTATCGTTGGCCTCATCTTCGTCGGCATGTACAACGGCCTTGTGCGGGGCCGCAACAGGGTGAAGGAAGCCTTCGCCGGGATCGATGTCCAGCTTCGGCGCCGCGCCAGCCTCGTGCCGAACCTGGTCGAGACCGTGAAGGGTTACGCCGAGCATGAGCGCGGCACCTTCGAGGCGGTAACCCGCGCGCGGGCCATGCTCGAGAGGGCAGGCACCCCTGGAGACGCCGCCCAGGCGAACAACATGCTGACCGGAGCTCTCCGCAGTCTGTTTGCCGTCGCCGAGAACTACCCGCAGTTGCAGGCGGCCGAGAACTTCCGCCAGCTCCAGGCCGAACTGGGCGACATCGAAGAGAAGATCGCCTTCGCGCGGCAGTTCTACAACAGCAACGTCCTGGACTACAACAACCGGCTGCAGACCGTCCCCACCGTCTTCATCGCAGGGATGTTCGGGTTCCAGCCCGAGGAGTTCTTCGAGGCGGACGAGGAAGGCCGCGCCGAAGTCAGCGTCGACTTCAGCCCGGATGTCCCAGCGGCACCTGCCGCACCCGCGGCTCCTGTCGATTCCGGCGGAGACCCACCGGCAACAGGCGCGTCGGGCTAGTCGCCGCTAACTGATGTCCATGGCCGAGGTCCCGCACGAGCGGGTCCTGATCTACGACCGCATAGGAGCCAACAAGCGGACGACGTTCTTTCTGCTTGTTGGCTTCACGTTCTTCACCGCGCTCTTCTTTGCTTCCGCGGCGGTGGTCATCTCTTACTACGCTGGATACGACCCGGCCGCCGATTCGGCCGTGACCGTCCGGATCGCGGCATTTTCCGTTGTCGTCGCTACAGCGGTTGGCATTCTCATGTACTACGCCTCCACGGCAACGGTGCTGATGGTGACGGGCGGCCACGAAGTGACCGGGTCCGAAGAGCCCGAGCTGTACCGCATCGTCGAGAACCTGGCGATCGGATCCGGGCTGCCGATGCCCAAGGTGTGGGTGATCGAGGACAGCGCGCCGAACGCCTTCGCCACCGGCCGCGACCCCGAGCACGCCTATGTCGCCGCCACCCGTGGCCTTATCGACAAGCTCGACAAGAACGAACTCGAAGCGGTGATGGCGCACGAGATGTCGCACGTCGGTAACTACGACATCAGGATCATGACGATCGTCGCAGTCGCGGTCGGGCTCATCGCCCTGATCGCGGACCTGATGCTGCGTTTCACGTGGTTCGGTGCAGGATCCCGTTCCGGTAACAAGGACAAGGGTGGCGGCGCGCTCGGGATGATCATCCTCGTCGTCGCGATCGTTCTCATGATCGTCTCGCCGATCGTCGCCACGGTCATGAAGTTCGCGCTCTCCCGCCAGCGCGAGTACCTGGCCGACTCTTCGGGCGCCCTGCTCAGCCGCAACCCTGGCGCCCTCGCCGACGCTTTGGAGAAGATATCGCAAGACCCTGAGCCGCTCGAAGCCGCCAACAAGGCGACCGCGCACATGTACATCGAGAACCCGCTGAAGGAGCACGGCAGCGCCCTGAACAGTATGTTCTCGACGCATCCGCCGGTCGAAGAGCGGATCAAGATCCTGCGCGCGATGGGCTAGTGGAAGCGCCCGCCTTGCGCCCCGCGCGCCCTGCCGACTTGCCGCAAGTGGAGGCGCTCATCAAGTCTGAGGGGTTGCCGCTCTTCGACGTCGGCGACTACATGGACACGATGTGGGTGGCCGAGGCAGACGGGATCCTTGTTGGCTGCGCCGGACTCGAGGTGTACGAGGACACAGCGCTTCTCCGGTCTGTGGTCGCCGGGAGCGTAGTGCGAGGAACCGGCGTCGGCGGGCTCCTCTGTCGCGCCGCGATTGCGGATGCCCGGCGGAGAGGCGCGCGCCAGGTTTACCTGTTCACGATGGACGGAGCGCCGTTCTTCACGCACCTCGGGTTCGAGGTGTGCACGATGGACGATTTCGAGGAGCCGGCCCGGCGCTCGACGCAGTACATTGCCCTGACGAAGCAGCCTGACTTCGTGCAGTACCTTACAGCGATGCGATTGGATCTGGCCTGACGCTCCCACCGGACGCCACCACCTCGATCCCCTCGCCTGCGACCACCTCGCCGATCGCCCATGCAGGGTGACCGCTGGCCTCGAAGCGAGAGAGCGCATCCTTTGCCCGGTCGGGCGCTAGCGCCATCAGCAGCCCGCCGGAGGTCTGCGGGTCCCAGAGGACGTCCCGCAGCTCATCCCCCACGCCATCCTCGATGCGGACATGCGGCGAGAAGTGCTCTCGATTGCGGTCCGCGCCGCCGGTCGTGAAGCCGGCCGCGGCGTAGGTGAGAGCGCCGGGGAGCATCGGGATCACCTCGGCGTAGAGGCGGAGGCAGGCGCCGCTCGCTTTCGCCATCTCGTAGCCGTGGCCGAGGAGGCTGTATCCCGTGACGTCGGTGAGTGCGTGCGCCTCGGCCTCGCGGGCGACGTGCGAGGCGTGGCGGTTGAGCCGCGTCATGCTCGCCACCGCTGCGGCCAGATGCCCTTCTGAGGCGGCGTCGCGCATCGCTGCCGTCGCGACGATGCCGGTGCCGAGCGCTTTCGAGAGGACGAGCACATCGCCCGGCTGCGCGCCACCCTTGGTGAAAATGCGATCGGGATGCACCGTGCCGAAGACGCAGAGGCCGTACTTCGGCTCGGCGTCTCGGATGGTGTGGCCGCCCGCGATGATGCCACCCGCCTCGGCCACCTTCTCAGCGCCCCCGCGCAGCACCCGGCCCACCGTTTCGATCGGCAGGTCATCAGGGAACCCCGCGACGTTGAGCGCCAGCACCACTTCGCCACCCATAGCGTAGACGTCGCTCATGGCGTTGGCGGCGGCGAGCGCTCCCCAGTCGTACGGGTCGTCCACCAGCGGCCCGAAGAAGTCGACGGTCATCACGGCGGCCAGGTCGTCGCCGAGCCGGTATACGGCGGCGTCATCGGGCGCGCTCAGTCCGACGAGCAGGTCCGGGCGGTCCGGCGCGATACCGGAGAGGTGTTCCAGCACTCGCGCCACGGTCGCCGCACCGGCTTTTCCGGCGCATCCGGCGCATGAGGCGAGTTCTGTCAGGCGGGTTGTTCGGGCCATTGCGTTCCTTTTCGCCAGATTAGGTCGTTGTAAGTATAGTGCTCATGCACGCCGCAGCCGTCTGACCGCCGCGCCTCTACCGCGATGCAGAACCCATTCCGCTATCTCAACGCTCTTGTCGTCGTGGCTGCGCTTGCGCTCGTGGCGGCGTGCAACGACGGGCCGGTGGAGCCGGTCGGAAACGAAGAGCCGACCTCGCTCGGACTGCTTGTCGGGACGCCGGACCCGGTCGAACCCGGCGAACAACGCATCGGATCGAGCACCCTCAGCCCCGAACCGACTCCCACACGGGAGCCAGTGCTCGTATCGCTCGACTGGCTGGCCGGAGATGTGGCAGTGCCCGGCCTGGACGGGCCGATCGCCGCGCCTGTTCTCGACGCGGGGCTTCAGAGCGCCGTGGCCGGTGCGCTTGCGGGGCATGGTGGCGATGTGTCTGTAGTCGTCCATAACCTCGCTGACGGGCGCTACACGGCCTCTAACGAGACGCGCACATGGTACGCGGCGAGCACATTCAAGGCCTCCGTGCTGCTGGAGGCGTATCGCCAGCGGGATTCGGGCGAACTGGACTTCGCGAAGCTCGTCACGCTGGAAGAAAAGTATGCCGAAAACGACCTGGGCACCCTCGAATACCTGGAGATCAAACCCAACGACCAGGTGAGCGTCCAGGACGCGATCAAAGGCATGATCGTCGTCAGCGACACGTCGTTGGCCCTGCTGATGGTGGAGCAGGTGAACAGTAACCGCATCGACGCCACGCTGCGGGAGATCGGCACCACCGTCATGACAATGAACGACCGCGAACTCCCGACCACCGCGATCGACCTTGCGCAACTGATGACGGCGATCGCCTCGGGCTACGGCGTCTCGGCGGCCTCCCGTGACGAGATGCTGTCGCTGCTCTCGCAGGAATGGTTCACGGAAGGGATCATTGCCGGGGTGCCCGCCGTTACCTCGCTCGCCCACAAGAGCGGCAACTTCACCGGTGCCACGCATGACGCCGCCATCGTTTGGGGGCCGGACGGGCCGTACAGCATCGTCGTCATGACGGACGGCTCCGGCGGGTGGTCGCCGATCGCTGCGGTCTCCGCTGCGGTCTGGCAGTACTTCGAAGCGACGCCCTAGACTGGCGTTATGCCAGCGCAACGCAAGCCCAAACGCACCCGCAGACCAGAACTATCGCCCCAAGAGATCATCGCGCGGCTGTCTGCACTGTATGGAGAACCGGTCTGGCGTCCCCACGGCGACCCGATGGCCGAGCTTGTCCTGACGATCCTCTCCCAGAACACGTCCGACACGAACTCCGGCCGCGCCTACATGCAGCTCGTCGATACGTTTCCGGATTGGGCACTGCTAATGGAAGCGCCGGTCGACGAGATCGAACACGCGATCGCGGTGGGTGGGCTCGCGAAACAGAAGGCGCCGCGCATCAAGGCCTCGCTGGAGGCGATCTGGCAGGCGCGCGGTTCGTTCGATCTCGAATTCCTGCGCGAGCTGCCGCTGGCCGAAGCGAAGTCGTGGCTGCGCGAGATGAAGGGCGTCGGACCGAAGACGGCGGCGTGCGTCCTGATGTTCTCGTTCGGCCGTCCCGCCTTGCCGGTCGACACGCACGTCCACCGGGTCGCTCAGCGCCTGGGATACGTCTCACCGACGGCCACCGCCGACCAGGCGCACGACATCCTCGAAGCGGTCCTGCCGCCGGATCTGGTGTACCCGTTCCACATCCTGCTGATCAAGCACGGGCGTCGCCTCTGCCGGGCCCAGCGTCCGTTGTGCGAGCAATGCCCGCTGCTCGACGGTTGCCCGGTCGGACGCTCGTTCGTGAAGGCGTGGGCGCGAACCGCTAAGCGGTAACTTCGGCGGGGCGGCGGCTGGCGTCCGCGGTTCCCTCCACGCCCGCCCGGTTGCTTGCGAAGTAGGCACCGCCGAGGGCCACACCCACCGCGCACATCCCGGCCGACAAGCCGATCGCTTCCTGGGTACCGACATGCTCGGCGATGTAGCCAACCAGGTAGCCGCCGAGGGGTGTGGAGCCGGCAAACAGGAGCATGTACAGGGAGACGACGCGTCCCCTCAGGTGGTCCGGCGTAGCGATCTGCACCGCGGTGTTTGCGGTGGTGCCGAACGTCGCGCCGGCCCCGCCGAGGAACACGAGCAGGACGACCGTGAGGTAGATGTTGGTGCTCAGGGCGACGCCCGTCAGCAACGTCGCGAAGGCGATGCCACCGGCGAACAGCTGGTAGTGCGTCGCCGCCTTGCGCCCGGCGAGGATGACAGCCGCGATGAAGGCGCCGAAGCCTACCGCCGCCGTCAGCAACCCGAGGACGATAGAGCCTTCGTGCAGCACGTAGCGGGTGATCAAGGGCAGCATCACCGTGAAGTTGTAACCGAACGTCCCGATCAGCGCGATGAGGATGAACACTAGCCGCGTGGCGGGCGTGCGGACGGCGTACTTGATGCCCTCCTTCAGTTCGGTGAGCGGATTGCCGGGGGGTGCGCTGCGCTCGGAGGTAAACAGCTCCGACTTGCGGATCATCATGAGGGAGGCGATCACCGGGATGAAGCTGATCCCGTTGAGCAGGAACACGGCCTCGACGCCGGCGACGGAGATGAGGACGCCCCCAATCGCCGGACCGATCAGCCGCCCGCCGTTGAACATCCCGGAGTTGAGCGCCACCGCGTTCATCAGGTCCTTGCGCCCGACCATCTCGATCGCGAACGCCTGGCGAGTCGGGAGGTCAAACGCATTCGAGACGCCGAGCATCAGGGCGAGGATGTAGATGTGCCAGAGCTCGACGGTGTCGGTGACAACGAGCGTGGCGAGGATTAGCGCCTGGGCCATCGCCAGGACCTGCGTAGTCAGCAAGAAATCTCGCTTTGGGACACGGTCCGCGATCACGCCGGCAAACAGTACGAGGATGGTGATCGGCAGGAACTGGAGCAGTACTACAAATCCCAGCTTCTCCTGCGAGTCCGTGATCTCCAGCACCAGCCAGGCCATGGCGATCGTCTGCATCCAGGTGCCGATGAGGGAGATGCTCTGCCCAACGTAGAACAGCCGATAGTTGCGGTGCTGGAACGCGCGTAAGCTCTCCGCCCAGCGCCCGCGGTCCAGCTCCGGCGTCGCAGCGGCGGCGACATCCCCGGCCTGGGGCGTGGCCAACGGCGGCGAGGGCTTCAGCGGACGCCGGAAGAACGTGCGGAGCCGGGGTAGCCTTAGCCCGCGGCGTCTGGGTTCCTTCATGGTTCGATACTCGCGCGACCGGTGGCGCGATGCAAGGTTGCGGCAGCTAGCAGTTGTTGAAGCGGCGCATCGTCAGCTCAGCCCGCGAAGCACCTTCGTGATCCCCTGTGCGTAGTCCTCCATCTCCTGGAGGCCAAGCGTGGGGTGCACAAGCAGCGTGAACAACTCCCCGCCAAGTCGATCTGCCACGGGACATGGTTCGTCCCCGAGCCCGGCGTCGCGGAAGACCGGCTGTTTCGTCAGCGGCGTGGGGTAGCGGCGCGAGATGGGTAGACCCTCCGCGGCCACGGCGGCGATGAAGCGCTCGATCTCGATGCCAGTATCGGGGCGCAGGCGGCAGATGTATTTGTAGTAGCTGTGCTGGGCGTACTCGGCGACGAACGGGGCGTCCACGCCGTCGATTGAACCCAGGCGTTCCGTCAGGTACTCGGCGTTGTGGCGTCGCGTGTCGATGTACTTCCCGAGATGCTGGAGTTGCACCCGTCCCGTCGCCGCCTGCATCGAGGTCATGCGGTAGTTGTAGCCGAGTTCGAGGTGATAGTACGCCCGCTCCCCTTCGACCGGGCCTTCGCCGTGGTGACGGATGCGCTTCAGGTGCTCGCCAAACGCGTTGTCATCGGTGACGATCGCGCCGCCTTCGCCGCCGGTCGTCATGATCTTGTCTTCCCAGAAGCTGAAGCACCCGGCGATTCCGATCGTGCCGACCATCCGCGCCTTGTAGACGGCTCCGTGTGCCTGTGCCGCGTCCTCGATGACGGCGATGCCGCGCTCCGCAGCGATCTCAAGCAGAGGGTCCATGTCCGCCGGGTGGCCGTTGAGATGCACCGCGATGATCGCCTTCGTACGCTCGGTGATTCGCTCACGTACGCTGGCCGGATCGAGGCAGAAGGTGTGCTCGTCCACGTCGGCGAAGACGGGCGTCGCGCGCTGGTGCAGCACCGGTGTTGCTGAGGCGATGAACGTGTGCGCCGGAACGATGACCTCGTCACCGGGGCCGATGTCCAGCGCGACGAGGACGGTGTGGATGGCGGTCGTTCCGGAACTTGTCGCGATGCAGTCGCCGGAGCCGTTCCACATCCCGAAGTCGCGTTCGAAGTCGCGCACGTAAGAGCCCGTGAGTTGGGTCAGCTTGCCGGACCGCAGAGCGTCCGACGAGGCGGCGGCGTCCTCGTTGCTCAACACAGGCCAGGGCGGGAAGGCTAGTTCACGGGTCTTGACTCCGCCGTCGATCGCCAGCTGCTCGCTCATGCCGGGATTATCTCGCAGCTTTCAGGGTACGCCTAGCGGGTGGCGGCCGCTGGTGCTCTAATTTCCGGTAAAGGAGGTGTTCGCATGGACATGGGTATCAGCGGCCGCGTGGCGCTAGTTACCGGAGCCGGGCGCGGAATCGGCGCCGAGATCTGCCGCACGCTCGCCGGAGAAGGCGCGAAGATCGTCGTGAACCATCTCTTTCAGGAACGCGCCGAGGAGTCGGCGGAGGAGATCCGGGCTGCCGGCGGCGAGGCATTGGGCGTTGCCTTCGACGTCACGGACTACGACGCGGTCGCCGAGGGTGTGCGGCGCGCCACCGTCGAGTTCGGCTCCGTCGATATTCTTGTGAACAACGCTGGCATCCCCGCCGTGACGGCTGTGGACGCGATCCCGTCGACCGGTGGCTTCTTCAACACCACCGACCGAGCGCAGTGGGACCGCACCATGAGCCTGATCACGTACGGCGTAATGAACTGCAGCCGCGCCGTCATCGAAGGGATGATCGAGCGCCGCTGGGGCCGCATCGTCAACGTGATCTCGGATGCGGCGCGTGTCGGGGAGCCGCGCCTCGTCGCCTACTCCACGGCGAAGGCGGGCGTCGTCGGGTTCACGAAGGCGTTGGCCAAGGAGAGCGGCCGCCACTGCGTCAACGTGAACTGCGTTTCGCCCGCCACGACGGTCACGGACGCCACCCGGGACTGGATCGAAGCGCAAGGCGAGCAGATCATGCGCAGCTACCCGCTGGCGAAGGGTCTCGGGCGCCTGGGACAGCCCAGCGACATCGCAAACGCGGTCGCTTTCCTGGCGTCGCAGCGGGCCGAATGGATCACCGGCCAGGTGCTCAGTGTGAACGGCGGGTATTCGATGGTCGATTAGCAACCATCCCTGAACGAATCCTCAACTTTTACCGTCCGGAGGCCCCTTCCCCTGTAACGGTGCATTTGCGAGGCTCGTCTGTGCTTGTGTGAGGAAGGTGGAGTTCGTGGGGCGAAGACGAACGTTCGCCGGGGATTGATTGTGAATTCGACGCAAACACTGACAGCACGAAAATACATCGAAGGTGCGGCTACGCTTGCCTTCACGCTTGCCCTCGGCGCGGCCATCGTGATCGGCGGCGAACTGCCGAGCGCGGCGAGCACGCTCTTCTTCCTCCCGATCATCATCGTCGCGTACCGTTACCCGCTGATCTTCGCGGTCGCCGTCGCCACGCTGGCCTCGTTCCTGAGCAGCCCGGCGATGACGCTATTCGGCGTGCACGTGGACGATTCCGTGATGCCGGTGCTCTGGCTCGGCTGGCCCGCGGTGTACCTGTTCCTCGCCGTCAGCCTGAACCAGTGGGCGAGCATCCAGGACCAGCGACAGCAACTGGACAACACCGAAAAGCACCTTGACGAAGTTAGCGCCCGCAACGGCCGTCGTGAGGAAGAGCTGGAGACGCTCTCCGCAATCCATGGCGCGATCATGTCCGGCAGCGACGAGAGCGGCGTCATCGGCGAGATCACCCGCCGCGTGGCCCAGGTCTGCGGCGCCAAGATCTGCACGATCGCGATGCCTGTTGGCGGCACGACCGGTCAGCGGCCGTTCCTCCCGTACGGCTTCCCGGAGGAAGTGTTCAACCGATTCTTCCCGGACGGCGCACCGTATGGCGAAGGTGTTGGGGGCTGGGCAATGCTGCACCGCCGCATCGCCAGCGCAAGCAACGTTTTCGAAGACCCCCGATACGAGCGCATGCGCGACTTCGCGGCGCTGGTTGGTTACACCTCGTCCGCCGCGGCTCCGATCGAACTCGAGGACGACGTCTTCGGCGCGCTGATCATCTGCTATCCCGAAGCGCGCGAATTCCCCGCTGAAGAGCTGGCCCGCCTGGAGCGTTTGGCCCGTCAGACCGAGATCGCCCTCCGCAGCGTGCGGCAGCGCGAGTCGCTTTCCCGTTTCGCTTTCGAGACGGCGCTGGCCCTGACCGAGGCGATCGAAAGCCGCGACCCGTACACTGGTGGACACTGCCGACGCCTGGCCGAATACGGCGGCCTCGTCGCCGAGAAGCTCGTCCTCCCGCCACACGAGATCGAGGTCGTACGCCTGGGCGCCGCACTCCACGACATGGGCAAGATCGTCGTGCCGGACTCCATCCTGAAGAAGCCCGGCAAGCTGACGCCCGAGGAGTACGCGATCGTGAAGCAGCACTGCTACTCCGGTGGCCAGATCTGCAAGCGCGTGGGCTTCCTTATGAACGCTTACCCGATCGTCTATCACCACCACGAGCGCTGGGACGGCAAGGGCTACCCGGACGGCATCAAAGGCCCGAAGATCCCGATTGGCGCCCGCATCGTCGCTGTTGTGGATGCCTACGACGCGATGACCACGGACCGCCCGTACCGCGCTTCACGCAACTTCGCCGAGGTGGAAGCGATCCTCCGCGACGGTGGCGGTACGCAGTGGGACCCGCAGATCGTGAGCGTCTTCATCGACACGCTGAAGAACTACGGCAACGCCCACGATGACCACGAGCACGGCGGCATCGTCATCCCGTCCGCCGAGCACCAGATCGAACGAATCAGCTAGACCCGCGCCCGCTCCAGAGCGGCAACTGGTCATCCCTCGATATCCCGTCGGTCAGGTTGGAGCAGTGGATGCCCAACAGACGGAACCGGTCCTCGGGCTTCGAGACCGCCGTTAGCAATCCCTCCACCGCCTCGCGAATGTCGTCTTCGTCGTCCGTTGGCTCGGCGCGGCTGGTCTGGCGGGTGATCGTGTGGAAGTTGTGATAGCGCAGCTTGATCGCCACTGTCCGTGACCGCATCCGCACCTCCCGCAGCCGCGACGCGACTTCCCGGGCCAGGCGTCCGGCCTCCGCTCGCAGTTCCGGGCCGTCCGGCAGGTCACGCGGGAACGTGTTCTCAGCGCCGACTGACTTGCGCTCGTAGTCGGTCACGATCTCCCGGTCGTCGCGACCGTTGGCCATGTCCGACAGCTCGCGGCCGCGTCTCCCGAACAATTGCTCCAGCCGGACCGGGTCGCAGCGCGCGAGGTCGCCGATAGTGGTGAACCCGGCTGCAACCAGCGCCTGTTCCGACTTTGGGCCGATGCCCCAGAGCTTGCGCACGGCAAGCGGTGCGAGGAACGACGCCTCTCGCCCCGGCGGCACGATGCACAAGCCGTCCGGCTTCTTCATGTCCGACGCGATCTTGGCGACCGTCTTGTTCGTCCCCAGGCCGATCGAAAGCGTGAGCCCGGTCTCGCTCTTCACCTCGCGCTTCAGGTACTCCGCGAGGCCCTTCGCGTCACCGTACTCCTCGTGACGGCCGGTCACATCGAGGAACGCTTCGTCCAGCGACAGCGGCTCGATCAGAGGCGTGACCGAACGGAAGATGCCCATCACCACGCGCGACATCTCGTGGTAACGGTCGAAGCGGGGCGAGACGCGGATGAGGTCGGGGCAGAGGCGCAGCGCCCGGCTCATCGGCATCGCGGAGCGAATCCCGAACACCCGCGCCTCGTACGAAGCCGCAGCGACCACACCGCGGCCTTCCGGTGAGCCGCCGACGACCACCGGCTTGCCTTGCAACTCCGGGTTGTCCAGCTGCTCCACGGACGCGTAGAACGCATCGAGGTCGGCGTGAATGATCGTGCGTCGTCCCATGCCGAGAACATGATACCGAGACGTGACGGCAATCAGGCGGGCCGGTGGCAGTAGCGCGGTAGAATGGAGGTGATGGCGGACTCACCAGCACAAAGAATCCGCCGCCGCTACAGCAGTGGCGATCCTGATCTGGATAACCGCATCGCTGACCTTGTTGCGGCGAGCGGCGACGTTGCGGACGCAGACCTTCTTACCGAGATGATCACCACCGCGCTCCGGCTTGCCCGCGACAAGGCCGATCGCGGCGAGATGAAGCTGGTCAACGGGGCGCTCAAGGAGTTCGCGTACTCGTTCCGGGTCTTCCGGAAATGGCGGGGCATCCGCAAAGTCACGATCTTCGGGTCCGCCCGCACCGCGCCCGGGGAACCTGTCTACGAGCACACGAAGCAGTTCGCGGCGGCGATGGCGGCGGCCAACTGGATGGTGATCACCGGCGCGGGGCCGGGCATCATGGCGGCGGGCCATGAAGGCGCCGGCGCGGAGAAGAGCTTCGGCGCGTCGATCCGGCTGCCTCTGGAATCCGAGCCCAACATCTTCATCCAGGGCAACGCCAAGCTCGTGA
>JANLRX010000200.1:0-3245 GCA_031362025.1 Chloroflexota bacterium | reverse complement strand
CGGTCGGCGAGGTACGGTTCCATCTCTTCGGCGTCTTCTTTGGACATGCGGGCGTAGCCTTTGTAGAGCTCGGGGCGGAGGACGCAGCCGTAGTCTTTGACGACGGTGGCCGAGGAGAGGCCGCCTTTCTTGTGGTCTTTCAGGCGCTCGGCGGGAGTTTTGCTGGTCATGCCGACGTAGAGGCAGTCTTTACCGGTCTCGGGTTTGTAGTGGGGGTTGGCGGTGCGGATGCGCTGCTGGGTCTTCCAAACGGCGGGGACGAGTTCGACGACGTAGAGGCAGTAGGTGTGTTTGGCCATGGGGAGAGCGTACAGGGTGAGAGGTGAGGGGTGAAGGGTGAGGGGTCTGGGGCGGTGGTCGTTTGGTTGGTGCGAATGCGGGCTGCCGTGAGACGTTCCGGCGAAACGGGATACGGTTCTCGCCAATGTTCAGTCAGGCCGCGAGTGTGCGCACCCCGCCCCGCCCGTTTGACGGAGCTCAAGCTCCGTCCGTACGACACTGTGGGCGCGCAAGGTCTGGGCGGTGGTCGTTTGGTTGGTGCGAATGCGGGCTGCCGTGAGACGTTCCGGCGAAACGTCTCTACGGCGGGGTTAGGACAGGGCGCCGGCGACGAGGAGTTCGGTGATCTCTTCGTCGGTGAGGCCGAGGATGTTTTTGCAAACGTGTTCGGTGTGTTCGCCGAGCAGGGGGGCGGGGGAGCGGAGTTCGCCGGGGGTCTTGGTGAGGACGGCGGGCGGGCCGTCGTAGGCGGTGTGGCCGGCTTCGGCGTGGTCGAGGTAGACGTAGTAGCCGCGTTCGCGGATGTGGGCGTCGACGTCGAGCAGTTCGCGGGCGGACTGGACGACGCCGGCGGGGACGCCGCGGGCCTGGAGGTCTTGCATGATTTCGTAGGGGTTCTTGTCGGCGGTCCAGGCGCTGATGTTGGCGTCGAGTTCGTCTTCGTTCTCCTTGCGCGCGGCGTGGGTGGAGAACTTCGCGTCGAGCGCCCACTCCGGGTCGCCCATGGCGGAGGTGAGCCCGGTCCATTCGGCGTCGGAGAAGCAGGCGATGGCGACCCAGCGCTCGTCCATCGGGCGGCCGCCGTCGGTCAACGGGGCGCACTTGAAGGCGTTGTGGGGTGCGGCTTCCGCGATGTGGTTGCCGGCGCGGTTCTGGACGACGTTGTTCGCGGTGTAGTCGAAGATGGCGGGAGCAAGCGGCGCGACGGACGACTCGAGCTGCGCGCACTCGATGCGCTGGCCCTTGCCGGTGCGATGGCGGTAGTGCAGCGCGGCGAGGATGGCGACGAGGGTGTGGCCGGGGTTGATCACGTAGTCGGGGTAGTTGGTGCCGAGGCCCATCGGCAGGCGCTGCGGGTAGCCGGTGAGGTAGCTGTAGCCGGTGATCGGAGTGAGAACCGCGCCGAAGCCGAGGAAGTTCTTGTGGGGGCCGTCGTCGCCCTGCATCGGCTGGTAGGCGGCGATGATCTTGGGGTTCCACTCGGACAGGACGTCGTAGGTGAGCCCCCAGCGTTCGACCACCCGGGGTGTGATGTTCGTCAGGAAGACGTCCGCCCACTCGACGATCTTGCGAGCGACGCCGAGGCCTTCTTCGGTGTTCATGTTGAGCGTGATGCCGAACTTGCCGGCGTTGAAGTTGTTGAAGAAGCCGCTGACGTTGTATCCGGTCTTGCCCTTTGCGAAAGGCGCGATCGTGCGGAGGGCGTCGACGTGGGTCTCGGACTCGATGCGCACGACGGTGGCGCCGTACGAGGCGAGGTGGTTGGCGCAGATGGGCCCGGCGCCGAACCAGGAGAAGTCCGCGACCTTGACGCCGTCGAGGGCCTGTTTCATTGCGCGGCGTTCTCTTTTGCCACAGAGGGACACAGAGGGGCACAGAGGGATTTGTTTATGTTGGCGTATGGGACGAACACGAGGGCGTACTTCACTTCGCGTTCCCGGGCGGATAGCCACGGATTACACGGATTTTCTGGAGCTGGCCTTTGGTCATGGGAGTGCCTCTATGAATTTTGTTATGGCGGCGTTGGTCTCGGTGGGGCGCTCCATCTGGATGAAGTGCGCGCAGTCGAATTCGGCGACTTCGAGGCCGGGGTAGCGTTCCTTGAGTTGCTCCGCGGTGGCGAAGAGGTTGGCGGCGCGCAGGAAGACTGCGGGGACGCCGATCGGACCGGGGACGCAGGACTCGGGCGACAGCGTGCTCTCGATCGCGGAGTAGACGACGCGCTGGGGAGCCGTACCCATGCCGGCGATGGTCTCTTCAACCATGTCGGGAGGGGAAGCGGCGTTGAAGAGCTGCATGCGCACGAAACCGGCGGCGGCTTCCTTGTATGCCGGAGACTTGAAGGCTTCGAGTGTCTGCGCGACCATCGGCAGGAGAGGATCTGGGAGCGGGACGAGCGGGGCGTCAACGATGACGGCACCGCGCGTGAGGTCAGGGTGTTTGCGGGCGAGGTTCATGACGATGACGCCGCCCATGCTGTGACCGACGACGATGGGCTTGTCGAGGCCGAGCTCGCCGATGAGTGAGGCGACGACGTCGACGAAGTTGTCGATGGTGTAGTCGCGGTCAGGCTTGTCGGAGGAACCGTGGCCGAGGAGGTCGACGGCGATGATGCGGTGATTGGCGGCGAAGACGGGCACCTGGTCGCGCCAGTAGGTGTTGTCGCAGCACCAGCCGTGGACGAAGACGAGGGCGGGTTCGCCGGCGCCGGTGTCGAGATAGCGGATGGTTTCGCCGTTGTGGGTGGCGGATTTGAGTTCTGAGATTTGGGTCATCGGGGTGTCCTTTCGGGGGTGCGAGGCGTGGGTGCGCGTCGGGGCGTCAGATCCCTCCGCTTCGCTACGCTACGGTCGGGATGACAGACGTGAGTGGCGCTACGGTCGGGATGACAGATGTGGGTGGCGCTACGGTCGGGATGACAGAACAACGCCCTCATCACACTGCGCCTTGTGCTTCGAGGTGTTGCCATTCGGCGGGGGAGATGCCGAGTTCGGTGCCGAAGATCTCGTTGTTGTGCTCGCCGACGAGGGGTGGGCGCATGCGGATGGTCCACGGCGTTTCGGAGAGGCGGTAGGGGGTACCGGGATAGTTGAGGCTGTCGCTGATCTCGGGGTGTTCGATCGCGGTGAGCCAGTGGCGGGACTCGAGCTGGGGGTTCTTAGCGAGGTCTTCTGGGGTGCTGACGATGCCCCAGAGGAGGCGGCGAGCCTGGCCCTCGAGGTACATCTCCCACTTGCTCTTCGTGC
>JANLRX010000155.1:0-3505 GCA_031362025.1 Chloroflexota bacterium | reverse complement strand
GTTGGCCTGAGTGCCGTTGGAATAACCCATGCGTGCCGGCGCGCAACCCTGGTTCACGCATACGCCGCTTGTCCCGTTGTTGGTGCTCCCCGCCTCCCATTTGACCTGGTCAAAGTTAATCATGATGTCGAAGTCGCCGGCGCCCTGGTCCGCCCGCTCGACGAGCATGATCTGGAACTTGTTGAGCTTGTCCGCACCCGAGCTGAAGTACCCGACGTTAATCCAGTTCGCACAGAACGTCCGGTTGCCGGAGTACACGCCGTTCCCGTACGTCACCACACCGGATCCCGCGCCTCGTGTATCAACGTCAGCGAAGAACGCGGCGATGATCTTCTGCGAAGCCCCGTATAGACCAAATGGAACGTACGACCCGGACGCGGAGTCAAACGTCAGATTCCCATTGTTGTTCACGTACAGCTTGGTATACGTCTGTCCAAAAAAATTCATCGGAAAGCTCGTTGTGAACTGTGGCGATGAATTGTCGTCATTGGCCGCGATCGAGTTGTCGCCGCAGCCCACAAGGTTCACGATCGCCTTCTCCGCGGGCGGTGGTGGCGTGTTCTGCGGCGTGTTCACGGGCGTCGGCGGCGGCGTCTGGCCGGGTTGCGTCGGCGTCGCGACCGGCGCCACCGGTTCCGTGGAGAACCCGAAGTCCGTCGTCCAGTACCACTTGTACGTGCTGTTCGCATCGAACGCCCGCGCGATCCCGATCAGGTTGTAGTTCGCGCTTAGCATGTTGGCGTTATGTGGCGGTGAGTTCTTCCACTGGACGAACGTCTCCGCTCCGGTGTCATTGCCCGCCGCGATGTTCTCTCCCCACGTGCCGCCCGTGTACCCGAAGTCCGCCATGCGCTGCCCCGGATTGCGGCCATCCTGCGAGATGTGGTTCGCCGGGAAGTAGTTCTTCGCCCCCATGTCGATGCTGAACCAGTCGGAGGCCTCGTTCAGATCGGTTTGCAGCGCCACCGGTCCCAGCCCGTTCGCGGCTCGGTACTCGTTGATCCGATGCAGGAAGTCCTGCTCCTCAGCGTCGATCGCCGGATCCGCGTTCGTGCCGGTATTCGTCGCCAGCACGGCCCCCGCGATCAGGACCAACAGAACGATTAGAGACAGCTTCAGTCGCACTTAAACCTCCGAATTTGGCGCAAGTGTAGAGCGCGGCTGAGCGCAGGGTCAACGAGCCGAATGGCCCCATCTTGCGCTACGACTGACCGTTTGCGGCCCCGTGAAGCCCGCACCGGCGTAGTGCCACCTCTTCACTACAAAACGTAGGGGCGACCGGCCGGTCGCCCCTACGTTCGTGCACGTGTCAGGCGCTAGCTCAGTTTGATGCTGACACTCTTCGTCTCCAGGAAGCCTTCCAAGCCTTCGAGGCCAAGCTCACGGCCGATGCCGCTCTGCTTGTACCCGCCGAACGGCATCACCGGTACGCCGAGTTGTCCGGCCGCGTGGTACGAGTTGATCCACACCGTCCCGGCCTTGATGTTCTTCGCGAACTTGATCGCCCGGTCGATGTCCTGCGTCCACACCGCCGCCGCCAGCCCGTACATCGTGTCGTTCGCGATGGCCAGCGCTTCCTCCGGCGTCTTGAACGGGATCACCGAAAGCACCGGCCCAAAGATCTCTTCCTGCGCGATCTTCATCCGGTTGTCCACCTGGTCGAAGATCGTCGGCTCGTAAAAGAACCCCTTGTCGAAGTCCGGGCCAGTCACCCTGTGGCCGCCCGTGATCAGCTTGGCGTTCTCGTTGTTGCCGGCGTTCACGTAGTGCTCCACCGTGTCACGCTGAGCCTCGCTGACAACCGGGCCCATCCGCGTGCTCGGGTCCATCGGGTCGCCCACCTTCACGCTGCTCACGAAGCCGCTGAACATGCTCAGGAACTGGTCGTGCACTTCTTCCTGCACCAGCACCCGGCTGCCCGCCTGGCACACCTGCCCCGCGTTCAGGTAGATCCCGAACAGCGAGCCGATGACGGCGCTCTGCATCGGGGCGTCCGCAAAGATGATGTTGGGGGACTTGCCGCCCAGCTCCAGCGATATCTTCTTCACGTTGCCCGCCGCCGCGCGCATCACCTGCTGACCGACCTCGGTCGAGCCGGTAAACGCCACCTTGTCGACGAGCGGAGAGGCCGCGATCCGGTCTCCCACTGTCTTGCCGGAGCCCGTGACCACGTTGATCACACCGGCCGGGGCACCGCACTCGGTGACGATGCGTGCCAGCTCGTAGGTCGTGCAGGGCGTCAGCGTTGCCGGCTTGATGACCGTGGTGCAGCCGACGGCCAGCGCCGGCGCGATCTTCCACGTCGCGAGAAGCATCGGGAAGTTCCACGGCGTGATGATCCCCACGACGCCCACCGGCTCCTTCAGCACGAGACCGAGCGCGTCGTCGACATAATTCGAAATGACCTGGCCCTTCACGTTCAGCGCCATGCCCGCGTAGTAGTCGAAAACCTCGGCCACAAGCGCCACTTCCATCCCCGCTTCGCTCACCGGCTTGCCCACCTCGGACGCCAGCAGCTTCGCGAGGTCGTTCAGCTCGTCGCGCACCTTCTGCGCCGTCTTGCGCAGCACCTCGGCGCGCTGGCGGGCCGGGGCCTTCGCCCAACCGCCGGTGTCGAACGCCTTGCGCGCCGCCAGGATCGCGCTGTCGACGTCCTCTTCGCTCGCCGCCGGGAACGTGGCGACGACAACATCCGTGTTTGCCGGATAGCGGCGCTCGAGCATCTCGCCGGAGCTTGCCGGCACCCACTGGCCATTGATGAAGAGCTGATATTCCTTGCCGCTGACCGCCTGCGGCCGTGCTACCTCCGTAGTCATGAAGGGGCGCTCCTTTCAACTGCTCGCCCAAGCGGGCGCTTGGCAGCGCGGCCATTATAGCGCTCCCTCGGGAAAAGTGGACAACCGCCCGAAATACTATCCGAAAGGCTAAGCTTCAGCGCCTTTCGGCGGGGCCCAGGTCACACGGCCGTCCGCATCCCTGACCGCGCGATAGCCACCCTTCAGCATCTCAACGGTCGTCTCCGCCCGATGCAGTGAGTCCAGCAACTCAGCCAGCGTCTCTGGCCGCGGCGTACAGGCGATCTGCACCGCTTCCAGCCACGTTCCGATCGGCAGCCCATGAGTTCGCGCCCGGTCCTGGTTCCACTTCGTGTCCGCCTTCCGCAAGGCGTCGTACAGGTCGGCCACCGTCGCTCCGGCAGCCGTAAGCACGGGTGCCGCGCGTGTCTCCCGCTGCTCTCGCGTCATCGCCGCATTCGCAATGCTGAACAACTCCGCCAGCGCCGGGGACACCTTCTCGTCGTCAACCATCGCGCCCTGAGGATAGACCCGCCACCAAACCCTGACAAGCGTGCCAGCGTCCAACCTCGAGCTTACGCACCTCCGGTAGTTCGGGGCCCAGCCCCGAACCCGTCGCCCAATGCTGATAGCTGACCGCTGAAAGCTGACAGCTAACCGCTGAAAGCTACCCCGGCTCGAACGTGTTCTTCTGTGTCGCCGGATCGTGT
>JANLRX010000154.1:0-1522 GCA_031362025.1 Chloroflexota bacterium | reverse complement strand
GTCCGCGCGAGGCGGACCAGATGCGCAGGAGCTCGTAGCGCATGTCGCCGCGTGTGATCTCGTCGAGAGCACCGAACGGCTCGTCCATCAGCAGCAGCGACGGATCGAATGCCAGAGCCCGGGCGATCGCGACACGCTGCTGCATGCCGCCGGAAAGCTGGTGGGGATAGTACTTTCGGAAGTCGGAAAGGCCAACGAGGTCCAGCAGCGCCTCGGGGTCGGTCAGTTCGCGGGAACGGCGGAGTCCGTCGATCTCGAGTGGCAGCCGCACGTTGGAGATGACATTGCGCCACGGTAGCAGCGCTGGGTCCTGGAACACGAAACCGATCTCGCGCTTCCGCTGCGCCCGGTCAGGACCTTCACCCTCGACCGCTATGCCACCCAGCGATGGCTTGATCAGCCCGCCTACGATCCGCAGCAGCGTGGACTTGCCGCAGCCGCTCGGACCGAGGATCGAGAGGAACTGTCCCGCCGGCACGCCGAAGGACACCTGCTCGAGCGCGGGCAACGGCTGACGACCGTCCGTAAAGACGTGCGAGACGCTATCAAGCGAGACGTGATGCTGTGTAACGGCCATGCCTCTGATCAGTGGCGGGACGCCTGTGTCCCGGGACTATCGGCTGCGGGGGTGCATTCCGCCGAGGCGGATGGCCGTTGACCCGTGGTTGCCGGAGGCGCACCCCGCGCCATCCTGTCCGGCAACTGCCCGATGGGGGCGAGTCGCACGGCGATTGTACGGGCCTGCTGGCGGCGGTGCAAGCGCTTTTCGTATACTTGCCCTCACCGTTCTGACCCAGGACGGCCATGCGGGGTAGGAGAATCGAAGAATGGCGAGAATTGCGTTTATCGGCGGCACCGGCCCAGAGGGCATCGGGCTCGCCATACGTTTCGCGAAATCCGGGAACGCCGTGTTCATCGGCTCGCGAACGGAGGAGAAGGCGGCGGAGGCCGTCGCCCAGGTGATGGCCGCGGTCCCGGAGGGCGAAATCTACGGCGGCTTCAACCACGAAGGCGCGGAGAAGGCCGAATTCGTATTCATCACCGTGCCTTACGCCGGCCACTCAGCCGTGCTCACAGAGCTGGCGGAGGCGATCGGCGACAAGATCGTCGTCGACACCGTTGTCCCGATGACCTTCGGCGAGGACGGGCCTACACCCGCGCCGCCAACCGCTGGATCGGCCGCGGAAGAGGCGCGCGATCTGCTCCCTAACGCCAAGGTTGTAAGCGCGTTCCACCACCTCGATGCCAAGGCCCTCCAGAAGCTCGACGCGCCGATGCAGGGCGACGTCATCGTCTGCTCGGATCACAAGACGGCGAAGAAGAACGTGATGGCCCTTGTCGAAGAGATCGAGTACGTGCGGGCGATGGACGGCGGCGCGCTCGCCAACTCCAAGATCACCGAGGCGATTACTGTGCTTCTGATCCACGTCAACAAGATTTACAAGGCGCACAGCGGCATCCGGATCACGGGCGTCTAGACCCGTCCCATGGACGGCATCACGGTCCTGCCCATCCGCGGCAT
>JANLRX010000021.1:0-10092 GCA_031362025.1 Chloroflexota bacterium | reverse complement strand
GAACGCCTCGACCTTCTCACGAAGCTCCTTCGCTTCTTCCGGGATCTCGATGTCCTGGGGCGCCTCGCTGTCCCACTCGAGGAGGAACTTCTCCTCGCGTTCGTGCAGGGTGACCCGGGCGCCGGTGGCCGTGCGGAGCTGCGCTGCGCCGCTGGAGTGGTCGAAGTGGTGGTGGGTGAGCACGATGTACTTCACCTTGACGGTTGGGTGCTCCTTCAGGAAGTCGAGACGCGCTTTGACGGACGGCTCGTCGCCGAAGCCGCTGTCCACGAGCGCCGCCTCATCGCCATCGCGGACGAGGAAGACGTTCGGGGCCTGCGGTCCGGTGTAGAACGCCTGCTCCGTGACGGGGATCGAGTGGACGTGATCGGTTATCTGCATGTGACCCCTAGACTTCGAAAATTCGTGCTGACGTGCCTACGGCGGTGCAGTCCGGCTGGACCGACGGTATCCCGAGCTGGAGGAAGAGAATCGGCAGCCCGTCCAGCGCATCGACCTCACCATCGCAGTTGAGGTCCCGTACATCCTGCGCGTGGCCGTTTACCTCGTTGCCGCCCAGGGAGACGCACTCTTCTCCAAATGTATCGACGCCGACCGTTTGAAGCAGGACCAGTAGATCGTCGCCATCCACGTCGCCGTCACAGTCAAAGTCACCGAAAATCGGACCGCCGATGTAGCCCCAGTCCGGGTTGCTGCCTACGACGAGCCCGTTGTCCCCCTCCGTGTAGCGATCCTGGAGACCGCCGCCGTCGGCCTTGTTGATGCAGAGGTCGTTTGCTGAGGGCGCCGAGTCGGAGCAGGACCAGGCGATCAGCGTGCCGTCGGGGGAATAGGCCGGGTTGCTGTGAGCGGGGCCCAGCGAGGACCCGTCGTAAAGTAATTCGCGGTTATCGCCGTCCGGATCGATGCGGTAGAGGTTCGGGAAGGTGTTGGTGCCGTCATCCGGGATGCCGTTGCCAACGAACGCGATTTCGGCACCGCCCGGAGACCAGGTCCCCCATTCGTTTACGCCGTCAGACTGGGTGATGTTCTGAGCGACGCCTAGTTCAAGGTCGAGGACGTGCAGGTCCGCGCCGCCGCTGATCTGCTCGCCGGAGAACAGGATGCGCTTGCCGTCGGGGGACCAGGAGAGGTCTTCCACCGTATAGAACTCGATCGTGTAGCCGTACTGCACGGCGCCGGTAGCGATGTCCACGATGCAAAACCCGTCTTCGCTCAGGTTGTCGGGATTGTTGCAGCGGGCGGCGAGTCGCTTGCTATCGGGCGACCAGGTCGGTTCGCCGAAGGAGGTCAGCACATCGGGGTCGGCCACGTTTCGGGGGTTGCCGCCGTCCGGATCCATGATCCAGAGCTCCGAGATGTCATGGCGCCAGGCGATGTGCTTGCCGTCGGGCGAGATTTCGGGCCCGCTATCGCCGAGAGGATTGTTGGTCAGGTTCGCGAATCCACTGCCGTCGGGGTTGACGGAACAAATCTCGGTGCCGGTGCCCGGGCCATTGGCCGCGCAGTCGTAAACGATGAGCTGTTCAGGCGCGGGCGCGCCGGCGGACGTCGTGCCAGCCGACAGTCCCAGGCAGGCGATAGCGATAATGGCGACGGCGGGTATCTTGAGCAAGTGGATCACGACTGGTCCTCCTGGTTGGGGTCGTCGCCTAGGATACGCGAGCGGGCGGCCGAGATGCCATCACTTCGCCTCGCCGGCGATCACGGCCATCGCGAGCATGTCGATCGGGCGGCCGTAGCGGAGGCGGTGGGCGCGGAGCAACCCTTCGTGGACGAACCCGCACTTCTCGTAGGAGCGGATGCCGCGCTCGTTGTCAGCGTCGGTGATCAGGGTGACGCGGCGGAGGTTGAGCGCCCCGAAGGCGTGGCCGAGCAGCACGCGGATGGCGTCGGTGCCGTAGCCGCGGCCCCAATACGCCTTCTCGCCGATACTGATGCCCAGCTCCGCTCGCCCGTGCGCTGCGTCAATGCCAACTAGCGCGATGACGCCGAGCGGCTTGCCCTCGTTCGTCTCGATGATCCAGGAGAAGCGCGTCGAGTCGGATTCGCTCTGCTGGAAGCGCGCCTGCTCGGACTCGAACGTGGGCTCGTCGGCTTCCGACATGTGGAGCCAGTGGCGGACATCGTGATCGCCGTACCAGCGGACGAAGAGCGGGATGTCCGCGGTGGTGCGCTTCCGCAGGCGCACGAGCTTGCCGACGAGTGGAGGGCCGTCGACAAGCGTCACCGGGCGAGCCACTCGTCGCGGAGGACGGACATCATGATGGTGTTGCCGAACTTGCCGTCGATCAGGCGGTGCTCCCGCAGCAACCCCTCTTCGATGAAGCCGCACTTCTCGTAGCAGCGGCGGCCGCGGACGTTCTCTTCGTCAGTCATCAGCTCGATGCGGTGCAGTTCGAGGTCCTCGAAGCCGTACTCCATCACGAGACGGACAGTATCGGTGCCGAGGCCCTGGCTCCACATCGTCTTGTCCTGTATCGCGATGCCGAGCTCGGCGCGCTGGGCGTGCTGGGCGAGCCGCAACTCCACGCTACCGACGAGACGGCCGTCCAGCGTCTCGATCGACCAGAGGACGGAGTCGGGATCGGAGCGCCGGCCTTCGTACCAGTCGAACTGTTCTTCGAGGGTCGGGGGTTCAGTGATGGAAGCGAGCCAGCGACGTACTTCGGCGTCCTGTAGCCACTGGACGAACAACGGCATGTCGCGGTCCTGCATCGGGCGGAGGCGGACCTTTTCGCCCTCGAGGATGGACTCGGAGATCATGGTAGGCGAATGGTATCATCTGGCTCCGGAAAGTGAGGTAGACGTGATGGAAGTACGTGAAGACGGCAACCTGCGCCTGGTGAAGGTGGGCCCGCTCGGCCCGTTCGACAACAACGCATACGTGATCGCGGACACGAGCTCGAAGGAGGCGGTGCTCATCGATATGCCCGCCGACAGCGAGCAAGCGCTGGCCGTGATCCGCGACGAGGGGTACCGGGTGAAGGCCGTCCTCGTGACGCATTCGCACGGCGACCACTGGATGGGCTACGACGCCGTGAAGAAGGCGATCGAGGCGCCGATCATGGCGCACGAGGCCGAGAACGCGGCCGTCGGCAACCGCATCGAAGCGCCGATCGCGGACGGGCAGGAGATTAGCGTGGGGCCGTTCTTCATCAAGGCGATCCACACGCCGGGGCACACGCCCGGCAGCACCTGCTTCGTCGTGAAGAACTACCTGATGTCCGGCGACACGCTGTTCCCCGGCGGTCCCGGCCGCACGCCGTCTCCCGCTGCGCTACAGCAGTCCGTCGAGGCGATCACGACGCGCCTGTACGCGCTGCCGGACGGCGTCGAAGTGCTGCCCGGCCACGGCGGCAACACGACGATCGGCGAATCGAAGGCGGAGTTCGAAGCGTTCAAGAAACGCGACACGTCGGGGTTGAGCGGCGACGTGACGTGGGCGGGGTGAGGCCAGTAGCCAGTAGCCAGTAGCCAGTAGCCAGTAGCCAGTAGCCAGTAGCCAGTAGCCAGTAGCCAGTAGCCAGAGAGAGCGTGACAAGATGACGGTACGAGTAGAAGCACCCGAACCACGGCTGGAGCACCTGTATGACATGCACGTGGACCTGGAGGCGCCGCAGATGATCGGCGCCACACCTAACGGGATGCGGCAGGTGTGGATCGTGAAGGGCGGCTCGTTTGAAGGGCCGCGGATCCGTGGCGAGATGCTGGCCGGCGGCGGAGACTGGGCGATAGTCCGCACTGACGGGGTAATCCAGGTTGACGTGCGGGCAACGGTTCAGACGCACGATGGCGCGCTGATCTACGCCCAGTACAGCGGGCTGATCATCATCCCGCCGGCGATGGCCCCGCGCGTCTTCGCCGGGGAAGACGTTCCGCTGTCGGAGTACTACTTCTACACGAACCCGATGTTCCAGACCGGCGACGAACGCTACGCCTGGCTAAACCAGGTCGTCGCTATCGGCCGCGGCAAGGTGGTCCCGGGCGGCGTGGAATATCGGGTGTGGGCGGTGCAGAACCCCGGATAAGTGCCAATCAGGTCTCGCGATTGACCTGCGGGACGCTAGGCTACCAGCCATGGCGCGCGATCGGCGATCGATTCGGCTGAGCAACTACGACTACCGCTCGGCGGGTGCGTATTTCGTCACGATATGTACGTACGGACGCGAGTGCATCCTGGAAGACGCGAATGTCCACGAATGGATGTGCGCCGCGTGGCGCCGGGCGGTGTGTGGCGGCGTTGATCAGCCGGAATACGAATTCGTTGTGATGCCGAATCATGTGCATGGGATTGTCTGGTTGGCGAACGAGGTTCCGGATCGCGGCGCTGTAGGGGCGAAGCACCCTCGCGATCGAATGAGTACCGGAAACGGAAGCAATCCCGCGAACGGTCTGCAGGTTGGCCGTGGCCTTGTTCATCATGCCGGGGACGACGATGGCGCTGCCGGCCTTCGCCGGCGAAGCGTTCCAAGCGGCCCAGGGCGGCGGCGATGGAGGGGCAGTCGAAGAGCAGGTCGTCGTAAACGGTTCCGTTACGGAAGAGGTGCCCCGACTCGATCCAGCGCATGAGTTTGAAGTCGGGCTCACTTACCATTCGCCTCCTTCGATATGAGGCGCTTGAACATCCCTCCGGCGATCTTTCGCACGGCGAAGCGCGGAAGGACGCGGTGCACGTTAGCCATCGCCTTGTTCGTCATCCCCGGCACCGCGATCGCCCGTCCGGCCTTCGCGGCGTCGAGAGCGGTCTTCACGACTGGCTTCGTCGACATCCAACCGGCGCGCGGCATCTTCGCCTGATCGAACTTCGCCACACCCATGAACTCGGTGCGGGTGCCGCCGGGGCAGAGGCAGGTGACGGTGACGCCGTACTGTTTCGCCTCTTCGTGCAGGCCCTCGCTGAAGTAGAGGACGTAGGCCTTGGTGGCCGCGTAGGTCGACATGTATGGCACCGGCTGATACGAGCCCGTGGAGCCGACGTTGATGATCGTTCCCGTGCGCTTCGGCTTCATCTGCTGGATGGCGGCGTACGAGAGGATTGTGAGGGCGCGAATGTTGAGGTCGAGTTCTTCCAGTTCTCGTTCCAGCGGAGTTTCCCCGAACACGCCGTTGATCCCGAAGCCGGCATTGTTCACGAGCAGGCTGATGTCGCCCTGGTCGATGCGGGCGCGCGTGGCGGCCACGCCTTCGGCCGTCGAAAGGTCGGCTTCGATGATCTCGATGTTGACGGGGTTCGCGGCCTTGATCTCTGTGGCGATCGTCTCCATGCGGTCCTTGCGACGGGCGACGAGGATGAGGTCGTTGCCGCGCTCGGCGAGCTGGCGGGCGAACTCTTCGCCGATGCCGGAGGAGGCGCCGGTGATGAGGGCGCGCTTGCGGGCCGGTTGCGCCTGGGTCGCGGGTGCCTCTGTGGGCTGGGCTTCAACGGTTGTGGTCATGGGCGTCTCCTTATGCGGGGCGATTGGGTGTTTCCGCCGTAGGGGCGCCCGGCCGGTCGCCCCTACGGTGGGTTAGGTTCTAGTCCAGTACTTCGAGTACCTCGGCGGCGACCCGTTCGCCGGAGCGGACGGCGCCATCGATGTAGCCGGCGAAGATTTCGGAGGTCTCGGTGCCAGCCCAGTGGATGCGGCCGACGGGCTGGCGCAGCGCCGTTCCGCAGGAAAGCCAGGTGCCGGCCGGGAAGAAGGCGCCGTAGCAGCCGCGGCTCCACTGCTCGGCAGGCCAGTTGCCTTCGATGTAGTCGATCGGCTTTGCGGCCTTGTCGCCGAAGTAGCGGACGAAGCAGTCCAGCGCGAGCTTCTTGCGCTCCTCAAGCGGGAGGCCGGAAAGACGTCGTCCATCGCCGCCTTCGATGAAGCCCATCAGCAGGCCCGGGGTGCCGGACGGCGGGCTGTTGTCGAAGATCACCCGGATCGGGCCGGTGTCGCTGACGACGCGGCCGGAGAGACCTTCGTCGCGCCACCACGGGGTCTCGTAAACGGCGTGCACCTTGATGACGCTGCCCATCGGGGCGCGGGTGGTGAGCTGGTCGCGCAGGGGCGGCATGATCGGGTCGTAATCGATGCGGCCGGCGAGGGCGGGCGGGGCGGTGACCACGCAGAGCTTGCCGGTGACGCTGAAGTCGTCGCCGGAGACGGTGATGTTGCCGTTCTGCTGGGCTATCCGGCGCACTGGCGCGTTGAGGATGATCCGGTCGCCGAGCTTCTGGGCGACGCGGATGCCGGGAAGTTGCGCGCCGCCGTCGAAGCGATCGGCTTGGGCGCCACCTTCCGTAGAGACGAGATAGAAGAACCCCTGCCCGGACTTCGCGTAGAACAGGGCGTGGAGCAGCGAGATATCGTGCGGTTCACAGGCGAAAACGGCCTCGACAGCGGTGGTGAAGCCTTCGCGGGCCTGCGGGGACTCGATGTTCTGGTCGATCCACGCTTGCACCGTCATCGAGTCGAGTTCCTTCGCGCGCGGGGCTTCCCACGGCGCGCCGAGGGGGACATCCTGCGAGAGCTGGTCGAAGGCCACGATCGCCTGGACGACCTTGCTCAGGGTCTCGACGTCGTCGGGGTTGGGTACGGCGCCGGACCAGCGGCGGAGGCTGTTGCCTTCGATCTGGTACGAGAGGTGCTCACCGTCCGGCCAGGTCGGGAAGCTGGGGACGCCCATTTCGTCGCCGAGAGCGCGGATGTGGTCCTGCCCGGGGCCTGTCCATTGCCCGCCGACGTCCACCCAGTAGCCGTCCTGCTGCTTCGTCCAAACGCGGCCACCGACGCGGTCTCGCGCCTCGACGACGAGCACTTCGACGCCGCGGGCGGTCAGCTCGCGGGCAGCAGTCAGCCCGGCATATCCGGCGCCGACGATGATGACCTGGGTAGAAGCGGTGCGCGTGGCCATTTCAGAACCTCCCTTGGTGCTGCGCACGATAGCACCAGACGGGTGCGTAGTCTATTCAGTCAGCCAGGTGACTTCGTGCACGCGAACGGGCTCATCGAAGCCCTTGAGGGAGGCCTCGCCACGGTCCTCGAACTGGAAGCTCTTGCCGATGCACAGCTCGCGGACGACGTTGGCGGCGAGGATGCGTCCGGGCTCGGCGTAATCGCAGACTCGGCGGGCGAGCTGCACCGCCGACCCGAACAGGTCTCCGTGCTCGCAAACGGGCTCGCCGGCGCTCAGACCGACACGGACGCGGAAGGCGGCTTCGCGGTTCTCGTTGCGCTCGTGGAAGGAGCGTTGGATCTGGATTGCGGACTCGACGGCGCGCGTGGCGGACCCGAACGAGGCCATGATCCCGTCACCTGTGTGCTTCACCTCGCTGCCGGAGCACTCCCGCAAGGCATCCCGGACGATCTCGTTGTGCTCGCGCAGGAAGTCCATCGCGGCGTTATCTCCGACCCGCTGGGTGAGGCTGGTCGAGCCTTCGAGGTCCGTGAAGATGATCGTGCGAAAGGCGCTGTCTGCGGGCGGATTGGACGGCCCGGTACCAGGAGGGTCCGTGAGCCGGCCGAGGAAATCACTGACCACGCCCTGCTCGACCTCAATGATCTCGCTCGCGACCATGCCATGGGCCTCCCTGTGCACGGCTTCGGCTGCCTCGCGGTTCGGTGCCTCGGCCAAGCAGAAGATGGAGCCGTTGTTTGCGTCGAACCAGTAGGTCAGGTACTTGACGTTGTATTTGTCCTGCACCTGGACATCGAGCAGGTGCCCCTCGGCTATCTCCTGAGCCGTCGGTAATACATCTCCTGCTTCGTGGCGGTCCATAAAAAGTGGCATTACATGACTACTTTACTACTCGCCGAAGAGTTTGACCCGGGCCGTCTCGTCAGCGGGCGCAAGTTCGGGGCCAGAGAAGTGGGTATCCGGCAGGATCGACGGATCGACGGCCATCCGCGGGATCGCCTTCATGCGGACAGCGTTGGCCTCTGCGCTCTGATCCATCATCAGCAGCGTAAGCCAATTCTCGACGAGGCGGATTTGATCGAAGCAGGCGTTGGCGGCCTCGGCGTACTTGTGTCCGGCGGCCTCCCAGTCGTCCGTGGCGATGAGGGCATCCCGTAGCTCACGGGCGTCTCGCATCGTGATCGAGAGGCCCTGGCCCCATGTCTGGTCGCTGGTCTGCGCTGCGTCACCAACGAGGGCGATGCCGTCCTTGTACGGATGCTCGACCCAGGAGTCGTACCCTTCGAAACTGGCGATCGGCCCGGCCTGCGTCGCGCCTGCGTAGCGCTCGGCCGGCGCGCCCGTTGCGATGCTCATCTCGATGAATTTCGAAAAGTCCGCGTCACCCTGGAGCCGGATACCGGAGTCGGTCCGGACACCGAGATAGGCCCTTGCCTTGCCTTCACCCTGCGGAAATATGAAGGCGATCTGCCCGATGAAGGGGTTGAAGACGGCGTCCGCGCATTCAGGCGGAATATCGACGTTGTCCAGAAGCACGCCAGAGAGCGTGTTTCCGGGCTGCTCTTCGCGGGATTCGAAACCGCCCCACTTGCGGACCATGGAGTTGCGTCCATCCGCGCCCACGACGAGTCGAGCGCTGAACGTCTCGGACCCCGCGTTGGACTCGACGTCGACTTCGGGCTCCCTACCGGGGCGCACGGCCTTGACCTTGACGCCGCGGCGGACCTCTGCGCCGGCGGCCGCAGCGGCTGCGGTCAGACCCTCCTGCATCGCCGGGTGGTACATCGTGACGGCGGCCATGCCCAGCGCCGATTCGTTGACGAAGTCGCGCACCGGGAGCGCGGCTGGGCCAGCACGCGCGGCGATCTTCGGCGTGTCCTGCCCGCCCGAGGCGATGATCGCGTCGTATACGCCGAGCTTCTTCGCTTCGGCGGCGCCCCACGGGGCCATCCACTCACCGCGAACGCGGTCTTTGAAGGAGATCTCGCGCTCGAGCACGAGCACGCGGAAGCCCTTTTCGGCCATCGCCTTGGCGACCGATGAACCGCCAACGCCGCCGCCAACGGTGATGATGTCGTAGTCGGGCATGTCGAACCTCCCTGTACTCAGCGCCGTCAGTATACGAGCGCCAGGGGCCGAGTCACCAGTATTCGGCCATCAGCTCGTCGGCCCATTCGGGCTCCCGGACGTCGCCGCGCGGACCGAACACGGACATGTACGGCTTAATGTCCAACACCGGCGTACCGTCGATGGCATCGAGCCCAGCCACTTCGATCGTCAGGCCGTCCACGGCAACGAGGCGGCAGACCGTGAGGCCGATCCGGTTCGGGCGGTCCTTGGCCCGGTGCGCGAGGATGCCGGTGACCGGCCAGTCTTCGCGGCCGCGAGGGTGGCGCGACGCCCGGCAGATCGTGTCCTCGGTCACTCGGTCGAACAGGAAGATGATCTCGACGTGTGAGAACGTTTCGAGGCCCAGCGTGGCGTCCGGTGACAGTTCGGCGGGATCGAGCTCGATGCGAGTGGGGATGGCGTCCCAGCCGTCGTCTTCCACGACCTTCCGGCTGCTTCGGACGTAGCCGATCGGGCGCACGGTGAAGTCGGTCATTCGTCTTGCCTCCTGCCTGCTGAGTCTCCAGCAGGAATTCTAATGCGCGTTCGCCCCCCCGTTATACTGCGCGATATGCGGTACGTGATCTACGGCGCAGGGGGCATCGGCGGGACGATTGCGGCGCGCCTGTTCCAGCAGGGCCATGACGTCACTATGATCTGCCGCGGCACCCACCTGGAGGCCTGCCGCGCGAACGGCATTACCTTGCGCGACCCCGACGCCACGGCGACGCTACCGGTGCCAGCCGTCGGGAGTCCCGCTGAGATCGAGTGGCATGGCGATGAGGCCGTGATCCTGACAATGAAGTCACAGGACACGCAGGCGGCGTTGCTGGCGCTGCGGGATGCGGCCGGGGACGTCCCGGTGATCTGCGCCCAGAACGGCGTCGCGAACGAGCGGATGGCGGCGAGGCTGTTCTCCCGTGTGTACGGGATGCTGGTGGTCATGCCGACAAGCCACCTGACGCCGGGCGAGGTGATCGCGCAGTCCGCGCCGCTGACGGGTGTGCTGCACGCGGGATGCTATCAGCAGGGCTCGGACCACCTGATCGGGATGGTGTGCCACGACTTGAGCGGGGCAAAGTTCCGCTCCGAACC
>JANLRX010000116.1:0-2945 GCA_031362025.1 Chloroflexota bacterium | reverse complement strand
CGCCGTCGCGACCCGCAAATGGGCACAGCTCAACCCGAAGGCGATGATGCGCGACCCTCTGACGATCGACGACGTGCTGTCGTCGCGCTGGGTGGCGTACCCGTTCCACCTGCTGGACTGCTGTCTCGTGACCGATGCGGGAGGGGCAATCGTCGTGACGAGCGCTGAACGGGCGCGCGATCTGAAGAAGAAGCCGGTGTGGGTGCTGGGGTCCGGGGAGGCGCACACACACTTCACGCTGGCCAACATGCCGGACGTGACGACCACACCCGCCGCGATCTCCGGGCCGCGGGCGATGCAGATGGCCGGCGTCACGCACTCCGAGATCGACGTGGTGGAGGTCTACGACTCGTTCACGTACACGGCGCTCGCCACGCTGGAAGCGCTGGGCTTCTGCAAGCCCGGCGAAGGGGGCGCGTTCGTATCCGGCCAGCGGACGGCGCCGGGCGGCGACTTTCCGATGAACACGAACGGCGGCGGGCTTTCGTACACGCACCCCGGGATGTACGGGATGTTCCTGCTGATCGAGGCCACGCGCCAACTCCGCGGCGAGTGCTACGAACGCCAGGTGCCCGGCGCAAAGCTGGCGCTGGTGAACGGCACGGGCGGGGCGCTTTCGTCGACTGGGACGCTGGTGCTCGGCGTCGACTGACGTGGACGAGCAGCGGCAGTTCACGTATCGGCAGGCTGGCAAGGACGTCCTGATCCACCACGGCGGCACGCTGGCGGCTACGCTGCGTGGATCCGCCGCTACGAAGTTCCTCGCGAAGGCGGGAGGTGCTTCGGATCAGGTGCAGCAGCAGTTGATGGCGCGGGTTACCAGCAACTACAAGCACGGGAATGAGCGCCAGGCGCGGAGTCATCCCCGCAACCGCTAGACTGCTCCCCATGCCGCTTATCGACCTGCATACGCATACGCACCCGCTCTCGCACGACAGCGATCTATCGCCCGATCAGCTGATCGATGCCGCGAAGAGCGCGGGGCTGGATGGCGTCTGCCTCACCGAGCACGACTTCTTCTGGGAGCACGACCAGGCCAACGAACTGGCGCGCCGCCACGATTTCCTGGTGATCCCTGGGATCGAGGTGAACACCGAGTACGGGCACATCCTTGTGTTTGGTCTGGAGCGCTTTGTCTACGGGATGCACCGGTTGACGGATCTCGTGCGGATGGTTGCGGAGACTGACGGTGCGATGGTGGCCGGGCACCCGTACCGGCGCCAGCTCCCGTTCGAGCTGCGGGAGGACGGCGATTGGAGCGAGGCGCTCGAGCGCACCGTGCGCAACGACGCGTACTTCCACGTGAACGCGATCGAGACGTACAACGGGCGGGGGAGCAAGCGCCAGAACGACTTCTCGACGGAGGTGTGCCTGCGTCTGGGGCTTCCGGAGACGGCGGGTAGCGACTCGCACATGCTATCGGATGTCGGCACCTGCGCAACGGAGTTCGATGCGCCGATCGCGGGTGTCCGCGACCTGATCACGGAGCTGAAGTTGGGCCGTTGCCGCCCGGTTGTGCTGCGCTCGGACGCTTGACGACGGGGCCTTTGCCGAACACAATCATCGGTGCTCATGGACTTCCTTCACGAACGCCTCAATGTGCCGCGACGGCTCTCCGCCAGACTCTGGCTGATCACGCTACCCTCGGCGATTGTGTCGTTCGAGAAGCGCTCGGACGTTCCGAAGCTGCCTGCTACGGGTTCGAGGGCGCTGGGGGCGCTGCTGCTGATCGGCGCGGCGGCAACGGGTTTCCTCGCAGCGCGTCAGCCGGGCACGTCACTTGCCTACGAAGGCCCGCTTGAGGAAGTCGTATCGCGGCCCGCTCGGCTGGCTGGGCTGGTGGGCCTTGCGGGAGTGTCGTTCGTTACGCGCTCTACGCTCCTTCTGATGTACACCGCTGGGCTCGCTGCTATGGCCGGCGCTGGTCGGATGGATATCGAAGAGCCGAGCGCGGGGACGCTTCTCGGCCGCGACAGCAGCTAGCCTACGTTTCGTTGACACCCTATCGTAGCCGCGCTATATTCTCACGCGCACGTCAAGGTTGAATCACGGGATTGGAGGTTGCCTTGCCCGCCCAACGACCTCCCGTCCCAGCCTCTAACACCCCAACAGGAGGTCGCGCATGACCCAGCAACAGGCATCTGTCATCACGGATGAGATGCGGAAGCGCATCGGAGTGGAATCGGAGCCGGTCGCGTACGAGATCGATAACACCGGATGCCGCCAGTTCGCGCGCTCCGTTGGTTACACGGACCCGATCTTCTACGACGAAGCCGCCGCGAAGGCCCAGGGCTTCCGCGGGATCGTGGCGCCGGTGGGGTTCCTCGGCCATCCCATTTACGACCCCACGAAACCACCGCGCGGCCCCGAGTCTTCCGGCATGGATATCCCGTACAAGCGCATCCTTAACGGCGGCACGGACGTCGAGTACCTCCAGGACGTATGCGCGGGCGACAAGTTAACGGCGCGCACCAAGATCACTGACCTCGTCGAGCGTGAAGGCAAGGTCGGCCCGATGCTGGTCGTGAGCACGGAAACGACTTTCCGCAACGAAAAAGGCGAGACCGTGGCGATTCAGCGCGGCGGCGCGATCCGGTACTAGGAGAGACGCGATGACACAGACTTACTTCGAAGACGTCAAGGAAGGCCAGGAGATCCCGAAAGTCGTGCTCAAGGGCACGTCGCAGCAGCTTGTGCTCTGGGCGGCGGGATCGGGTGACTACTACCAGATCCACTACGACAAGGACTTCGCGCAGAAGACGGGGTTGCCAGAGCGCATCGTCCACGGGGCGCTCAAGCACGCGCTTCTCGGCCGCCTGCTGCACGAGTGGGCGGGCGAGGGCAAGGTGCGGCGGGTGGCCTGCCAGTACCGCGGCATGGACATGATCGACAAGGACGTCATTTCTCGGGGCGTGGTCACCGGCAAGCGCCAGGAAGACGGCGCG
>JANLRX010000099.1:0-2686 GCA_031362025.1 Chloroflexota bacterium | reverse complement strand
GCTGGCGATCGTCGCGCGGGACCTCTCCTCCGAAGTTGCGGACAAGCGACACGCGATGTTCCAGCTACTCTCCGCGCACGCCTAGCCTCGAACGCATCCGCCGCCTATACTCGGGCCGTGCGTCCGCTTGTCATCTCCCATGCTGCCTGCGCCGGCCACGCGCCGGAGAACACGCTCGCCGGCATCCGCAAGGCGATCGAGCTGGGCTCTGAGGCGATCGAGATCGATGTCCAGCTCAGCGCCGACGGCGTTCCGGTCTTGATGCACGACCTGACCGTCGACCGCACGACCAACGGGAGCGGCGAAGTCGCGGAGTTGACCGCCGCTGAGCTGCAAGCGCTCGATGCTGGAGGCGAGCCGGTCCCGACGCTGGCCGAAGTGCTGGATCTAACGAAGGGCCAAGTGCTGCTCGTGATGGAGATCAAGGCGCCTGGCATCGAGGAGCAGGTCGCGGATGTAGTCCACGAAGCGAAGGCCCTCGGCGACGTGATGACGTGGTCGTTCTACCCCAAAGCGCTAAAAGGTATGCGCGCGGCGGAGCCCCGCATCCCATGCGCCCTTCTCGTCGAAGCAGAGTCGATTCCGAAGTGGCCCAAGGTACGGGAGCGAGCGCTAAAGATGGGCGTGCAGGGCGTTAGCGTATTCTTCCTCGGCATCGACGACGCCATCGTCGAGAGCTGCCGGCGGTCTGGCCTGGCGCTCTACTGCTGGACAGCCGATCAGGAGAAGCAAATGGAGGCGCTCATAGCGCTTGGTGTGGACGGCATCTGCTCGAACTACCCGGACCGCGTGGTCAAGGTGTTGGCGGGCGCTCAGGGAAACGAATGACGGACGCAAATAGGGAGGTCATCGGCCGCTGGTTCGCCGCGCAGGCTAGCGGGGACGTCTCTGCTGTGCGCGCAATCCTCGCGGAAGACGTCGTGTGGCACGTGCCGGGTAAGAACCTGCTGTCCCGCGACTACCACGGCCCCGACGAAGTGCTGGGGTTCCTGGGCCACGTCCGGGAGCTTTCCGGCGGCACGGCGCGCCCGCAGGTGGTCGAGCTGTTGGCAGGCGATGGGTACGTGGTCACGCTCGTGCGGATGTTCGCGGAGCGGGAGGGCCGAAAGCTGGATGGCGCGTTCCAGGCGTGGGCCTACCGGATCGCCGCCGACCGTATTGTCGAGTTCTGGTTCCTGGTGGAGGACCGCTACGAGATAGACGCGTTCTGGTCCTGAGCCGCTAGAACACACCCTGTTTCTGGAGCCACATCCAGAACTCGACCGGCGCGGTCATCGTGCTCAACCGGCCCTGCCGCACCAGCAGCCAGTCGTCGAATTCGTGCGATTCCTTGATCTCGCGCAGTGTCACCTGTTTCTTGGCGTGCTTCACGTACTCGAAGTCCGCTACCCATGACTTCGCGTCGTTGGGGTCCGGCCGCGCCTCGGACACCACCTTCGCCAAGCCGACGACCGCCGCTTGCCCCTGCGAATGGTAGATGACCACCGTATCGCCCGGCTTCATCGCTTTGATGGCGTTGATGGCGGCCGGGTTCCGCACGCCGTCCCACACGGTCTTCCCGTCGCGCTTGAGGTCGTCGATCGAATAAGTCTCGGGGTCGGTCTTTGCGAGAAAGTAGGCCATCGGTTGTGTCCTTTTGTGAATCGGCTAAGCGGGCCGATTATCGCATACGGCGGGCAAGCGCTAGACGCAGCAGGGGCACGTGCCCGCACCCGAAACGATCAGCAGGCCGGCATCGCGCACGGCGTTGGTGGCGAGGTCGGCGGAGTTCCGAACAGCAGGTCCGGCGCCTACACCAGCCGAAGCGGTAGCCGGCGACGAAGCGCGGGGCGCCTGTGAAGACTCGAGGCCAGTGATGACCTCGAAGTCATGCTGCTCGATCTCGCTGTCGATCTCGATTACGCCGTCGCCGAACGGTCTCCAGCGCCCGTATGGCGCTCCATCGCGGCGCACGGTGACGTTTGACGACGGTAGCTGCTCCACCCGGAAAGTCGTTGCCTGGCCGCGGTGCGAGGCCGTCTCGGCGTGGGTGGTGAAGTGGAGTGCACCATCGTCGTTGTAGGCACGCGAGAGCGCGATCTTCGGGTAGTCCACGCCGACAACCATCGGCTCGCGCAGCTTGCCGAGGTTGGGCTCGTTGAACAGCCGCCACCACGATCCCTCCTCCACCAACTCGCCGAGCATCAGGAACGCGCTCATCTGCCCGCGCGGGAACTCCTCTCCCAGCTCGAACCAGAACCCGAACTCGCCATCATCGGAGCCAAAGAACCGGGGCTCGCACCACTCTTCGACCCGCTCACGGAGGCGCGCGCTGGTGGTGGCGTCGCCCAGCTCCTGCGCCAGCACCAGGCCCATCGTCAGGAAGCGGAGGTCGGGTGGCCGCAGCACCGGGAAGTTCGGGTTATTCCAGCCGAGCATGCCGACCGCAGCCTCGTACATGAGCGTCGCCAGTGGGCGGTTCTGCGGGATCATGTACCAGCAAGGCGCGAGGCCCATCAGAGCGCTTGGGGACTGCAGGTGCTCGATCTCCGGGTCGTAGTACAGGGCCATCGACTGCATGCGGCCGTCGGGGGTGAAGGCCATGTACTTCTTTTTCAGGAAGTCTTCGGTCCACTGGTCGAACACCCAGTGGTGAGACGTCGCGGCGACCTGGTCGGTGAGCTGCAGGCCGAGTCCCGCCGCGGAC
>JANLRX010000071.1:0-2446 GCA_031362025.1 Chloroflexota bacterium | reverse complement strand
GAACCCGCTGGCCGGCGACCACGTCGGCAAGCCGGCCGCGCTCTCGGCGTTGTTCAAGCTCGGGCAGCTCACCAACCGCAAAGTGAAGGTGCACGACATCCTCTCCGGGCCAGGACACGCCGCCATCCTCGCCCACGAAACGTGGGAGCGCGACGGCCAAACTATGGAAGTGGACCGCGTCCTCGTCTTCCACCTCCGCGACGACAAGCTCTCCGAATGCTGGGTCTACGACCAAGACCAGCGCGCTGTAGACGACTTCTGGTCCTAGAATCGCACCCTTTCACTCTTCACCATTCACAATTCACCATTCTTTGGAGCGCCCTCATTGCGCTCCAAACTTCCGTTAATCTGTCTCCCGTAACCTTCCAACCATCACGAGAAGGAGACGAACATGACCGACAACGACGACGCCGTATCCCCGATCCGCCGCCTTTCCCGCCGCGAAGCGCTCATCCTGATGGGCGGCGCCGCCCTCGTCCTCGCCGTCGGCTGCAGCGATGACGACGACTCATCCACCACCAGCGCCACGAACACCGCCGCCGGCTGGGGCACCGCGACCGCTACTCAGGGCGCGACCGCTGCCGCAACGACGCCCGCCGCCATCCAGGCCGCGAGCCAAGCTGCCACCGTCGCCCCGGTCTCCTGCGTCATCACTCCCGAGCTCACCGAAGGCCCGTACTGGGTCGACGAGCGCCTTCTCCGCTCCGACATCCGCGATGGCCAGCCCGGCGTCCCCCTGACCCTCACAGTCGCCGTCTCCGAGATCGGCGACACCTGCACCCCAATCTCCGGCGCCACCGTCGACATGTGGCACTGCAGCGCGCTCGGCGTCTACTCCGACGTCTCCGGCAACGCCGAAACCTTCCTCCGCGGCATCCAGGCCACCGACGCCAACGGCCAGGTGCAGTTCACCACCGTCTTCCCCGGCTGGTACTCCGGCCGCGCCATCCACATCCACTTCAAGGTGCGCATAGACCCCGACGCCTCCTCGGGCCCCGAGTTCACATCCCAGTTCTTCTTCGACGAAGCCACCATCGATACCGTGCTCCAGGCGTCCCCCTACAACCAGACCGGCAGCCCGGACGTCCGCAACTCCTCCGACAACATCTACCAAGAGGAGATGCTAGTCCCCCTCACCGGCGACAACACCAACGGCTACACCGGCTCGTACCACGTCGGCGTGGACTTCGCCTAACAGGCGTCATCCTGCGCGGTGCGCTCAGGGCCCCCCGACCGCAGGATCCGGGGCGAGGCAGCATGCGATCAACCGCCCAAACATCTGTCATCCTGCGCGGTACCACCCCCGAACGCGCTCAAGGCCCCCCGACCGCAGGATCTGGCGGGGGGCCAACCTGCGATCAACGGCCTAACACCCCACCGCCGCGCTAGTCGTCCTCCCCCTCGTCATCCCCTTCCTCACCCGGGAAGTCCAGCATCAGATCGAGCCCGTCCGGCCCTTCCACCGCATCCAAAGTCGCGCCCTCCAGGTCCCACGAAACCTCCGGGGCCACCAGCACCAGCGGCCGACCGTCAGCCGCGATCACCTCATCGTCGTCATGCACCGCATCGACGCCCATCTCGAACTCGCCATCCTCCGCGAGATAAATACGGAGCGCCTCGCCCTCGGAGGCCTCGTTCAGCGATAACGCCTTCGCGATAAGCTCTTTCGCCTGGTCAGTCACGGTCAGCATGCCGAATACCTCCTCGTGGGCCCTTCTAAACGCTAGTTTGCCTTGGCGCTCGGCCTGTTCGCTACTACGTTAACAGGTATAAAACTGGACCATAATATGGTAGAATAATAGTGTTCAAGCAGATATGCAGTTTGCGTCGTTTTAGATACGCAAACGCCCCTCCGGAAGGACACACCTTGGTAAGCACTTCGAATAAGTACACAGCCGCAGACATCCAGGTTCTCGAAGGCCTTGAGGCGGTGCGCCGCCGTCCCGGTATGTACATCGGCTCCACCGACGAGCGCGGCCTCCACCACCTCGTCTACGAGATCGTCGACAACTCCATCGACGAAGCCATGGCCGGCTTCTGCGATCGCATCACCGTCACCATCGACAAAGAAGGCGGCGTCACCGTCACCGACAACGGTCGTGGCATCCCCGTGGACAAGCACGCTCGCACCGGCAAGTCCGCCCTCGAGACCGTGATGACTTACCTCCACGCCGGCGGCAAGTTCGACGGCGCGGCGTACAAGGTGTCCGGTGGTCTCCACGGCGTCGGCGCGGCCGTCGTCAACGCCCTTTCCGAGCACATGTGGGTGGAAGTCCGCCGCGGCGGCAAGATCTACCGCCAAGAGTACGCGCGCGGCAAGGCTCAGGGCGCACTGAAGTCCTCCGACAATGGCGCCAGCAAGTTCACCGGCACCACCACCTACTTCCGGCCGGACCCGCAGATCTTCGAAGAGACCGTCTTCAACGACCGCACGCTCGCCCAGCGC
>JANLRX010000052.1:0-3169 GCA_031362025.1 Chloroflexota bacterium | reverse complement strand
CGGTCGTAGACCATGCCGACGACGGTGAAGAGCATGCCGGTGATGAGGCCGTGGGTGACGAGCTGAGTCGCCGCACCCGTCATGCCGACGAGTCCGATGGACGACGCCCCGAGAAGCACGTATCCCATATGGCTAACGGATGAGTAGGCGATCAGACGTTTGAGGTCGGTCTGGATGAGGGTCATCACCGCGCCGTAGAGGATGCTGGCGGCGGCGAGAGCGGCAAGATAGACGCTCGCGTCGTGCGCCTGCTCCGGCATGATGCTGAACGACATGCGGAGGACGCCGTAGCCGCCCATCTTCAGGAGGACGCCGGCGAGGATCACGGACACCGCGGTGGGCGCGTCCGTATGGGCGTCGGGCAGCCACGTATGGAACGGGATGATGGGCAGCTTGATCAGGAACGCGATGATGATCAGCGAGAAGATGGCCCAGGCCGGGATGATCGCGCCCGAGACGTCGTCGATGGCGATGAGTTCGCGGATGTCGAATGTGCCTTCGGTGAAGCCGAGCGTGAGTATGCCGACGATCATGAACGCCGAACCGAAGAACGTGTAGAGGACGTACTTCCAGGCGCTGTAGGCGCGGTTGCCGCTGCCCCAGATCGAGATCAGGAAGTACATCGGGATCAGCTCCACTTCCCAGAAGAGGAAGAAGAACACGAAGTCCAGCGAGCTGAACACACCCAGCAGGCTCGTCTCGAGGACCAGCAGCCAGGCGAAGTACTCCTTGGGCCGCAGTTCGATGCGCCAGGAGATGAGCATCGCGACGAGGCTGAGGAACGCTGTCAGCGCCACCAGCGGTAGCGACAGGCCGTCGACGCCCACGGTGTAGTTCAGGGTGAAGTCGGAGATGTCGGAGTCCAGCCATGTCAGCGAGTCTATGAACTGGAAGCCGGACTGGTCACGGTCGTAGTCGATGAAGAGGTACGCGATGACGCCGAGGACGATCGCGGAGGTCACGGCGGCGATCGTCTTTGCCTGGTGTTCTTGATCGCGGGGCAGCGTCGCGATAATCGCGGCGCCGATGAGGGGGAAGAAGATGGCAAACGTTAGCACGGCATCATCCCCGGCTCACCAACAGGATGCCGACAACGGCGGCGATCGATCCGAGGAACATGACGCTGGCGTAGAGCTGGACCTGGCCCGTCTGCGCGACCTTGATCTGGCCGGAGAGCCACATTGTGCCGCGGGCGACGCCATTCACGGCACCGTCGATCACGTACTTGTCCCAGAGCGCGAGGGTCCGGGCAGTGCCACCCATGAGGACAGTCTTCAGCAGGAAGTCCTGGTAGAAGGCGTCGAGGTAGTAGCGGTTGTCGAGGATTTCGGGGAATGGCTGAATCGCGGCGCGGAACTTCTCGGTGTCGAGAACCTTGACCTGGTAAACGAGCCAGGCTGTCGCGAGTCCGGCGAATCCGAGGGCGCTGGAGACGAGCGCTATCCAGAGTTTGAAGTCGGAGTGGGTCATAAGCTCTTCGGTGTGCTCCGGGACCCAGCCTTCGATGATCTTGCCGAGCCAGTCGTCGGTGTTCAGGAAGCCGGCGACAATGGCCATCACGGCGAGGACCAACAGCGGGAACGTCATCAGCGGTGGCGATTCGTGGGGCTTGGCGTGGCCAGTGTCGTGCGCTCCGGCATCGTGGGGTGAGCCGTGGGAGGACGGTTCGCCGCCCTTGTACTCGCCGCCGAAGGTGAGGATCAGCATACGGCCGACGTAGAGCGCCGTGAGGTACACACCGACCATGCCGACGATTGCGACCCACGGCTTGTCCTCCCAGGCGTCGGCGAGGATCTCGTCCTTGCTCCAGAAGCCGGCCAATGGGAACACGCCGACGAGCGCGAGACTGGCGATCGTCATCGTGCCGAAGGTTAGCGGCATGTACTTGCCGAGGCCGCCCATCTTCCGCATGTCGAACGTCCCGGTCGCGTGGTTGACGGAACCGGAGCCGAGGAACAGCAGCGCTTTGAAGAACGCATGCGTGAAGAGGTGGAACATCGCGGCGACCATGCCGCCGACGCCGAGGCCCATCATCATGTAGCCGAGCTGGCTGATCGTGGAGTAGGCCATCA
The DNA here is from genome assembly GCA_031362025.1 of Chloroflexota bacterium. Lineage (GTDB taxonomy): Bacteria > Chloroflexota > Dehalococcoidia > SM23-28-2 > RBG-16-64-32 > DATKKM01. The sequence goes on along the minus strand of JANLRX010000052.1, from coordinate 1,097 downwards.
CCCGCTTGATATCGGTGGCGACGATGCCCAGGAGAGCCGCAATGATCGTTGTGATCGCGCCGATCGAGGCAACGGTGGTTAGCGCCGTATCCGACTCTGCGAACACCGGGAAGAAGCGCGCCACGAGGTACACGCCGGCGGCGACCATTGTCGCGGCGTGGATGAGGGCGGAGACAGGGGTCGGGCCCTCCATCGCGTCTGGCAACCAGACGTGGAGCGGGAACTGTGCCGACTTGCCGGCCGCGCCCGCGAACAGGCCGAGCGCGAACCACGTCAGTGCTGCGGAACCGATTGTTCCGGCGATCGCGGCCTCGTGGATTTCGGCGATGTCGAGGGTGCCGGTCTGGGTGAAGACGATAAGGAGGCCGATCATGAACCCGAGGTCGCCGATGCGGGTGACAAGGAACGCTTTGGTGGCGGCCTTGCGGGCGGAGTCCTTGAAGAACCAGAAGCCGATCAGCAGGTAGGAGCAGAGGCCGACGAGCTCCCAGAAGACGAACACCTGGAGGATGCTCGAGGCGAGGATAAGGCCCAGCATCGAGAAGGTGAACAGGGACATGAACGCGTAGTAGCGGCTGTATCCTTCGTCGCCGCGCATATACTCCTGCGAGTAGATCTGCACGAGGAGCGAGACGCCGGTGACCACTACCAGCATCAGCGCGCTCAGGCCGTCGAGTGTGATCCCGAGGTTGATCTGCAGGCCACCAACAGTCAGCCATTCGTGGGATTCGAAGCCGACGCGCGCGCCATCCGTATCAACCGCGGTGTCGAACGCCCAGAGGGAGAGCAGGAACGACCCCAGGATCGCGAGGATCGTGACGTAACCGCTGTAGCGGACGTTCCAGGCGCCGCTGCGGGTCAGGCCGAGGAAGGACATCAGCGTGATGATCGCGAAACTGCCGAGCGGCAGGAACATGATCGCCCAGACTGCGCCTTCCTTGATCGGGTCTAGCAACGGGAAGTCCTCATCAGCTCTTGCGCACGATCTCTTCGGCGACGTGGAGCTTGCCCCACGGCACGTAGATGTCGCAGGGCTCCAGGTCGGAGGGGATGCCGGTGCCGCCCTTGGGGACGACGCGGTTGATACGGATGGCGTG
>JANLRX010000030.1:0-10924 GCA_031362025.1 Chloroflexota bacterium | reverse complement strand
TGGGTCACCGTAACCACACCGTCCGGCCGGGTCGGCTGGGCCAGCGCCGAGTTCCTCGAGCGTTAACCACATTTCCGTGTGCCACGCGAGCAGCAGCTAGCGTAGCCGCGCCGGTACAATGGCGTTATGACACAACTCGTTGACGCCTACCCCGTCGGCTGGGTCTGCCGTCGCGTCAAGGACCTTCTCGAAAGCGACCTGCAACTCTCCAACCTGTGGGTGGACGGCGAGATCTCCAACCTCACCCGCTCCCAGCGCGGCCACGTCTACTTCAACCTGAAAGAAGACGCGTACACCATCCGCTGTGTCATGTTCCAACGCCAGTACCGCGGGATGCCGCTGGAGAATGGCGCGCAGGTGCTCGCGCACGGCAACATCTCGTTCTACACCGATCGCGGCGATGTGCAGCTCGTCGTCGATTTCGTGCAGCCAGCAGGAGTCGGGGCACGCCAGGCAGAGTTCGAGCGCCTCAAGACAGCCCTCGAAGCAGAGGGCCTCTTCGCGGAGAAGCGAAAGCGCCCACTGCCCGTCTTCCCGAAGCGCATCGGCGTCGTTACCTCACCCACCGGAGCCGTCTTCCACGACATCTGCAACGTCCTCAGCCGCCGCTGGCCCCTCGCCGAGCTGGTGCTCGCACCAACGCCCGTGCAGGGCCCAGACGCTGTCATTGGCGTCGCGGAGGGCATCCGCGGCTTAAACGCAGAGGGCGTCGACGTAATTATCGTCGCGCGCGGCGGTGGTTCGATGGACGAGCTGTGGGCCTTCAACGCCGAGTCGGTCGCGCGGGCGATCTTCAGCAGCGCCGCGCCCGTCATCTCCGCCGTCGGCCACGAAACCGACTTCACGATCGCAGACTTCGTCGCCGACGTCCGCGCCCCGACTCCCTCCGCCGCCGCCGAGTGCGCCGTGCCGGACCGAATCGCCATCATGCGCCAGATGCGCGGCCTGGTCAGCACGCTGTCGTACGGCGTGAAATCCCGATTCGACGCGCGTGTCAGCGGTCTCGACCAGTCCGGCCGCCGCCTCCGAGGAGCGCTACCAGACGTCGGGCGCCAGCAGGAGCGCATCGTCTCGCTCCTCCGCCACGCGTCGACCGCGATCACGCGTACCGTCCAGACGCCGGCGGCCCGCGTCCTCGCGTTCGAGAACCAACTCGGCTCACTCGACCCACGCAGCACGCTCGCGCGCGGCTACGCCGTCGTCCAGGTGCGTGACGGCAAGCAGGCCGTGACCAGCACAACACAGGTGAAAGGTAAGGAGCGGCTGGACGTGTACGTGAAGGACGGCAAGTTCCCGGCGGAGGTGTCAAGGCAGTATGGCTTCTAAGCAACCAAAGGCGGACGAGGGCTTCGAGGCGCTGTACAAGCAACTCGAAGAGCACGTCGGTAAGCTCGAGCAGGGCAATCTCTCGCTGGAAGAATCCCTGGCCCTGTACGAGGAAGGGATGACACTCGCCCGGCGCTGCCAGGAGCTGCTCCAGAACGCCGAGCTGCGCATCACGCGTCTCCAGTCCGAGTTCAACGAAGGCCTCAGCGCCCTCCGCGAAGACGCCCCCGACTACGGCGAGCCTGACTTCGGCGACGACGAAGACGAACCGCCGCCCGAATGAGCCCACCTCACCCTGAGCCTGTCGAAGCATGTCCTGAGCGCGGTCGCAGCCGCGGTCGAAGGGGGCGTTTCGCCGCAGCGAATTTCACAATTGAGCCTGTCGAAGTGACTCTCCAGTACATCCCGTTTCCGGAATCATCGCGTATTCCAAACGGTCGAAAGTACCAAACGAACTTCGAGTGAGCGCTCCAAACCTCATCCGCGCCGACTTGCACAACCACAGCCACTACTCGCCCGACAGCATCGCCTCGCCCGATGCCATCGTCCGGCGAGCCTTCGAGCGCAGGCTCAACGTCATCGCCGTGACGGACCACAACACCACTCGCGGCGGCCACGTCGTGCAGGAGCTTGCCGCGAAGCGCGGTGTGGCGCTCCAGGTGATCGTCGGCGAAGAGGTGAGGACGCGCGACGGCGAGATCCTTGGCCTCTTCCTCACCGAGGACATCCCGCGCGACCTCTCCGCGGCGGAGACGATCGAACGCATCCACGCACAGGGCGGAGTCGCCGGGGCACCGCACCCGTTCGACCCGTTCCGCTCCGGCCTCCACTTTTCTGTGCTGGAGGAGATCGCGACATCGCTCGACTTCATCGAGTGCCTGAACGCGCGGATGATCCGCAGCAAACCGAACGACCAAGCCCGCGAGTTCGCCACCACACGCAACCTCCCGATGTCCGCAGCCAGCGACGCCCACTCCCCCCGCGAGATCGCTCGCGCCTACGTCGAGATGCCCCCGTTCGAGACACCTCAACAGCTCATAGCGTCCCTGCGTGCCGGTCAGCTCAAGGGGCGGCTGTCATCGCCGTTCATCCACTGGATCAGCCGCTACGCCGTCATCCGTCGCAAGCTCGGCTGGAGGCCGGGATGACACTGCGCCTCGCCTGGTTCGCCACGGCCCGTGGACAGACGTCCGGCAAGCTCCTTGCCGCCGCGCAGGACGGCATCGCTTCCGGGAGCCTCGACGCCGAGATCGCGGTGGTCTTCTGCAATCGCGCGCCGGGCGAGGACCCGAACACTGACTCGTTCCTCGAACAGGTGCAGGCGTCGGACATTCCGCTTGTCATCCTTAGCTCGCGGGACTTCCGCAAGCAGGCGGGCGGCGCCGTCGCGAGAAAGGGTGGCGACCTCCCGGAATGGCGCCAAGCCTACGACCGCGAAGTGATGCGCCTGCTCGAGCCGTACCCCTTCGCCCTCGGCGTGCTGGCCGGCTACATGCTCATCTTCTGCGAGGAAGCGGCCGCGAAGTGGGACTTGCTGAACCTGCACCCCGCCGCGCCCGGAGGCCCGGTGGGTATGTGGCAGGACGTCATCTGGGAGCTGATCGGCACCGGCGCAGACCGCGCGGGTGTCATGATGCACCTCGCCACGCCAGACCTCGATGAGGGGCCGGTTGTCACGTACTGCACCTACCCCATCCGCGGCCCTGGCCTCGACGCCCTCTGGCGAGATGTGGAATGCCGCACGACCGACGAAGCGAAGGCCGAGAAGGGCGAGGACCTCCCGCTGTTCAAGGAAATACGCCGACAGGGTGTGCTCCGCGAAGTGCCGCTCGTCATCGAGACGTTGCGAGCCTTCGCCGATGGGCGCATCCGTATCGCCAACAAGCGCCTCGTGGACACCGCTGGCAAGCCCATCGAGGGCTACGATCTGACGGAAGAAATCGAGGCGCGGGTTGGCCAGCTATAATCAGCGTTGTCTGGAGGTCCCATGAACAACACCCCGAACTACCGCCTGCCCGTGAAGCGCGAAGTCCAGCCGCCGGCGACGCTCTGGCAACAAGCAGCCCCAGCCGTGATCCGAGGAGCCGCTCTCGTCGCCGTCGGCGTCTTGGGCGAGTGGGCGTTGCGTTCCGCCGCCAAGAGGGCCGTATCGATGCCGTTCTCCGGCCGCTGGGCGCTTGCCAAGCGAAAGTCCGTCGAAAAGCCCCTCGTCGCGTATACGGAGACCGTTATCGTCCAGCGCACCGTAACCCACCGCTAAGGCACAAAAGGGAAAGCTCGGCGGATGGGGGCACAACCGCCGAGCTTAATGACCGCAGGGAGGGTGCGGCTCTATGGCCTTTCAAGCGCGTGCAGCCGTTCCTCAACATCGGCCCTCAGGTATAAAGATATGGTTTCGGACGGTAGCCCATGGTTTATAGACCGCTAAACCGCCTATGGGCTGACCCCAGCAAATGGCTGTTATATATTGGCGTTGCCCCATGAACGTCCTTCTCGTCGGCTCTGGCGCTCGTGAACACGCGATGGCCTGGAAACTCCGGCAATCGCCTCGCCTCACCGATCTCTTTGTCGCGCCCGGAAACGCCGGTACCGCAGCCATCGCGACGAACCTGGACGTTCCCGCATCAGACGTGGAGGGCCTTGTCGCGGCGGCGAAGAAGCTGCGCATCGATCTCGTCATCGTTGGGCCAGAGGATCCGTTGTCCCGCGGGCTCGTCGATCGCCTGGCGGTCGAAGGGATTCCGGCGTTTGGGCCGTCGCAGTCGGCCGCGCGGATCGAGTCATCGAAGGCGTTCTCCAAGGAGTTGATGCTGAACCACGGCATCCCCACGGCGTCTTCCCGCACTTTCGACAACCCAAATGACGCTCGTGACTACATCGAATCATTGGCCACAGAACGAGTCGTCGTGAAGGCGGACGGGCTCACCGCCGGCAAGGGTGTATACGTCTGCGATACGCACGAAGAGGCGTTGAAGGCTGTCGGCCTGATGATGAGCGATGCGATCTTCGGCGCTTCGGGGAGCACAGTGCTGATCGAAGAGCGCCTCACTGGCCGCGAGGTGTCGGGGATGGCGTTCACGGACGGAGTGACCGTGGCCCCGATGCCGTTCTCCTGCGACTACAAGCGGGCGCGAGACGGCGACGAAGGCCCGAACACCGGTGGGATGGGCGCTTACAGCCCCCCAATGTGGCTCGACGAGGCGTTGGAACCCGTCATCCACGAGACGATCACGGAGGCCGCTGTCGCCGCGATGGCGGAAGAGGGTGCGCCGTACCGCGGCATCCTCTACCCAGGCCTAATGGTTACGTCCGATGGTCCGAAGGTGATCGAGTTCAACTGCCGCTTTGGGGACCCCGAGGCAGAGGTGCTGCTGCCGCGCCTGAAGTCGGACCTGCTGGAGATCTGCTGGGCGGGCGCGAACAACCGGCTCACCGACGCCGAGATCGAGTGGTCTACGGATGCGGCGGTGGGTGTCGTGATGGCGTCCGGCGGATACCCGGACGACTACGCGATCGGCCACGACATCGCCGGGCTCAACTCGGTGGAGGAAGACGTCCTGGTCTTCCACGCCGGCACGAAGCTTGGCGAGAACGGGGAGGTACTGACGAACGGCGGCCGGGTGCTGATCGTCGTCGCGACGGCGTCGTCGCTGCTGGAGGCGCGGGCGAAGGTCTACCGGAACGTTCAGCGCATCCACTTCTCGAAGGCGCACTACCGGCGGGACATCGCTGCGCCGGCCCAGGATGCTCGGGTCGATTGAGGCGCCGGGCAACTTGATTGCATTTTGCACAATTTTCGAAAACGCTGCTGTTCCAGATTGCGCTTTCACCCGGATGGCGCCTCGAATTTGATTGAGTTCAAGATGATTGTTGCTACTTGTCCCACCGCTCCGTTGTGGCGTTGAGCTAGGGCGGGAGCGCGGCATGCGGATAGTGTAGCGGCGGCGAGTTCTTACTCCGATAGGTAATTGGCATGGCGGGCGTTTCCCCCCGCCTCCCCTTTGACAGAGCTGAAGCTCTGTCCGTACCGGTACGTTGGGGTGGCTGCAAGCAGCCGGCGTTGAGGGAATGGCACGCTCGCTCTTGACGTGGGGTGCCCCTGCGCCAGATGCTTCTCACGTGCCACGCGTCGCGATCATCACCGGCTCCCAGTCAGACGTCCCGTCACTCGAACCCTGCACGAAGATGCTCGGCGAGCTGGGGATCGAGAGCGAGCTGCTCGTTGCGTCGGCTCATCGGTCGCCGCAACGCGTGACGGAGTTTGCGACGAACGCTGAGGCTAACGGGTTCGAGGTGATTATCGCCGCGGCGGGCATGGCGGCCCACCTTCCAGGCGTGGTAGCGGCGCAGACCCGACTTCCCGTCATCGGAGTGCCGGTCGCGCAGCCGGGGGGGGTTGGCATCGCTGGACTCGATTCGCTGCTTTCGATCGCGCAGATGCCTCCCGGGGTGCCCGTCGCCTGCATGGCTATCAACGGTGCGAAGAATGCCGCACTGTTCGCGGCCGCTATCCTCGCGCTCAAGTATGAAGACGTGAGGGACGCGCTCGAAGCGTTCCGCGCGAAGCAAGCGTCCGCATGAACAACGCCGAGTGCGACGAGTTCCTGCACAAGGCCAACGTCGCCGTGATTGGTACGGTGGACGCCAAGGGCCGTCCGCACGGTGCGCCAATCTGGTATCTGTACGTCGACGGCGTGTTCCGAGTGAGCACGGGCCGGGGATCGCAGAAACACCGGAACGTCGAGGCGAATGCGAACATCTCGCTGGTGATCGACACGAAGCAGCTGCCGTACTACGCCGTGATGGTGCAGGGTGAGGCCGAGGTCAAAGGCCCGCTATCGGAGGAAGACCGCCTGACGCTGGCCGTGCGATACCTCGGTGAGGATATCGGGAAGCGTTATGCGGAGATGACGGCGGGGAACCACGACGAGACGATCACGCTGCACATCCGACCGCGCAAGGTCACCGTCTACGACAGCCGCAACGTCGGCGGCTAGCGGTTAGTCGATCGTCCGCGCGCAGAAGACGAGCATGGCGACGAGGCCGGCCACGACGGCGAGCGCGCCGAGGTTGATCATCATCCGGACGATGAAGTAGTTGAGGTCGTCGCCCGTTTCGGTTTCGTCAGTCATCACCACATTGATAGCGCGATGGCACGCGTGAGGCAAGCGAAACTCGTTGACCGCGCACTAACGGAGGTGCAAGATTCCCGTATCGAGCAGCGTTAGAGGGAGAAGTCATGATTCGTCGTCTGGGTATCGGAGCCATCATCTTCGCCGGGCTTGCGTTCGCGCTGCTCGTCGGTTTCCGCTCCGGTCACGACGCGATGGCGGGCACGGCGTTCGCGCAGGCTGCGTGGGGCGACGCCAACTGCGACAGCGGCATGGACTCGATCGACGTTCTCTATATGCTGACATCGTTTACGAACGCCCAGCCGGACGCACCTGCGAGTTGCCCGCGGCTGCCGATGACGGTGTTCGTCGACACAGCGCCTTACCAGTGGGGCGACTTCAACTGCAGCCAGGAGTACGACGTCTTCGACGTGCTGGACAGTGTGAAGTTTCTCGCCGGCCTCTTCACACTGTCGGAGGGCGGAGCGCAGCCACAGGGCGTCATCTGCTTCGACTACCTCGAACCAGTCGAGATCTACCTCCCGCCGCCAGCGGACGACTCGCTCGATCTGCTGGCAATCGACACGAATACCAGCGGGAACGCGGCAACTACGCTCGGCGAGCGGGACACCTGCCGCTCGGTAGCCATCGGGCAAACGTTTGATGTGGACGTGGTTGTGAGGGGCATTCCGACGACTCCGGGTCTGATCGCTTTCGATCACGACTTCCGTTACGACCCGGCTGTCCTTCAGTACGTTTCCAACGACCCGTACTTCCTGATCGCCGCCAACAACGGGCCTTCGCGCACGGGGATCACGGACTACACGGACTTTGGCGGGTTTAGCATCGACATCAACACTGGGCTGCCCAACCCCGGCACGCCGAACGGGCACATCTATCCGACCGTCTACGACTACTCGTACGGCACAATCACGCCGGAATCGGGCGACGGTGTTCTGATTCGCTACACGATGAAGGCGATTGCTGGTGGCACGAGCCCGCTCTCGCTGCACCAGATGCTGGGCAACGAACTCTATCCACCGACGGTCGGCGGCACCGACTTCAAGCCGTACAAAGTCCCCACGCTAAGGGGCGGCGAGATCCGCGTCGACAGCGCATGCCCAGGTGTGACGCCAACTACGACGCCAACCGCGTCTCCGACACCAACCGCCGGCCCGACGCCCAGCCCGTCCCCGACGCCGTCACCCACGCCGGACCCGTCTCTGCACCAGTGTCAGAACATCAACCCGACCGTGAACATCGACGACGACGACCCGTCTGGGTTCACCTTCACGACGACTCTTACGGCGCCCGGGACGATCGAAACGATGAGCGTCTGCCTGAACATAGAGGCCCAGTGGGCAGGGGACGTCAAAGTCACGATCCAGCATGACAACGGGACTATCCGCACGCTGATCGATCGCGTAGGCAACCACGCCGGGACGTGTAGCGGCAACGGCAACGGGTTCACCGTCTACCTGACGGATTTCCCCAGCCCTCAGAGAAGCCTGGAGGACGCCTGCCCCGGCGGCTTTGCCGGAGATGACTTCGTCGGACAGTACTACGCGGACGACTATCTCGCGGACGAAACCTTTGCGGGCACCTTCGACAGCGAGACGATCGCCGGTGAGTGGAAGATCAAAGTCAGCGATAACCAGGCCGGCGGAACCGTGGCCGTCACGGGCATCGAGCTGACGATCGGTAGCTAGCGTGCGGGTGCGGCGTCGCGCGAGAGCAGGAAGTCGTAAACCGTCCGCCAGGCCAGCAAGAATAGCCCGTTGCCGACGAGCGCGATCACGAAGAACGCGGTGAACAGCTCGCGGTCGAAGAAGGCCGCGCGGCCCACCAGAGCCGCTATCCCCGCGACAAGCCACGTCCCGAGCAACAGCAGTCGGGGCGTGTTGGGCTTGAGGACGCCGGCCCACGGCGTGATCACCAGCCAGGCGAATACAAATGGCAGGACTGATCGTGCGATGACGTCGAAGTCGACCGAGCGTTCGTGGCTGGCCAGGCCGATGAACCCGAACGCGACCACCGCCGCGACGTCTCCCGCGACGATGATCCGGCGCTCTCGGCTGGACGTTATGTCGCTAGCCTCCGCCGGACAGCAGTTGCCGGGCGATCACCTTGAGTTCGAGGATGGGCTTTACGCCCTCGAAGATCGGGAGGACGAGCGCATCGACGGTGAAGCGAGAGATCGGGTCTTCCTCCGAATAGCCGCCGCCGCCGTGGATCAGCATCCCTTCCTGGCTCACCCAGACCGCTACGTCGGAGCAGAAGAGCTTGCACATTGCCGCTTCGATGTTCGTACGCTCGTCTTGCTCCATGGCACGAGCGGCGGCGTACGTGAGGTGGCGGCCGGCGGCGGTCCATGTCGCCATGCGGCCGATCTTGTACTGCGTGAGCTGGTAATCGGCGAGCGGGCGCCCGAACTGCTTGCGATCGCTGGCGTAGTTGCAGGACTTCTCGACGGAGGCCTGGCTGACGCCGGTGGCGCGACCGCCGGTCTGCAGGCGACCGGCGGCGAAACCTCCCATCTGGAGGTAGAACCCCTTTCCGAGGCCCTCCTCGCCGCCGACGAGGTTTGCGTCGGGGACGAAGTAATGGTCGATCGCCAGGGTGAAGGAGTGCATGCCGCGATAGCCGGGCGTCGGGTTCGCGGTGCCCTGGATCGTGCCCCCCTCCGGCTGCTTGTGGTCGAAGTGGTGGCCGTCGTACGGCTCCTTGGGGACGATGAACAGCGATAGCCCGCGGGCGCCGGAATTGGCGTCGCCAGTGCGGGCGAGGAGCGCGAGGATGTTCGCGCGGCCGGCGAACGTCGACCACGCCTTGGGGCCGTCGATGAACCAGCCCTTCTGGCCGTCGTGCTCGCCGGGGGTCGCCTTGCACATCAGCGACGCGACGTCAGAACCGACGTCGGGTTCCGTGACGGCGATGCCGACTAGGATTTCGCCAGTCGCGATGCGGGGGAGCCACGTTTGACGCTGCTCGTCGGTGCCGCCCTGGAGGAGCGCCCGGGTCAGGATCTCCGAGCGTGTGATGAGGCTGCCCGCGACGAGGGAGACGGTGGACAGCTCCTCCGTCAGCACGCACATCGTGAGGAAGCCCATCTCGGTGCCACCGTAGCTCTCCGGGATCGAGGAGCCGAAGAGGCCGATGCCGGCCATCTTCTGGATCAGGTCCTCCGGCACGAGGAAGTCCTGCCGGTGCATCTCCTGGGCGATCGGCGCGACCTCTGTGCGGGCAAAGTCGCGGGCGTGGTCGCGGGTCATGTTCGCGATATCGTCGCCGGTTTCCGCCGTGAAGGCGCCGCGGGCGTCGATCACGCGGCGGCCGATGTCCCGGTAGCGCGCTTCGGAAATGCCCTGGCGGATGAGGGCGCGGGTCTCACCGCCGGCCAGGGTGTCGTGGAGGCTGTTGTCGATGCCAAACGCCTCGGGGTCCACCTCGATCGCTGCGTGGGCCTTGTGGAGCACCTCCGCGGCGAAGACGAACGCCTGCTCGTCGGCCAGCGGGTCCGGATTGCCGTTGCTCGCCTGTCCCTCGGCGTAATCCACGAGTTCGGCGGCGGCGCGGGCCTCGGTCGCCATCTGGGCGAGGCGCTCGGCGTGGACCTGGTGGTCGTCGATCAGCTTGCCGCCGTCCGTCAAGCGCGCTCCGGATGCGACGGCGCTCTCGGCGATCTTGCCCGCCAGGTCAGCGAGCCGGCGGGCGGCGACGAGTGAGTCGCTCGATATCTTCTCGGTGGTCATGGGCGTACTCCTGGTGCTTGTTCTGGTGTCAGGCCGGAGTCGCCGCCTTTGCGAACAGCTTGCGGATCTTGCGGCCGCGATAGCCGAAGATGCGCTTGAGCTGACTGGCGATGACCAGCCGGTGGGTGACCGCACCCAGAATACCGAACGGTAGCTCGTACTGCACGCGGTCGCGCATGAGCGTCTGGCCACCTACGTCTTCGAACGTGTGCTCGTGCACCCAGGACTTGTAAGGGCCTTTCTCCTGCACGTCGGCGAAGAGCTGCGGCGGGTCGTACTTGGTGATGCGCGTGATCCAGTGGAGCTTCACGAAGAGCCAGCGGATGGTGTATTCGATGCGAAAGTCGGCGCGCACGGGGAGGTCGTCGATGCGGGTGATGGTCATGCCCATCGACCTTGGGGTGATCTTCGCGAGGTTGCGGGGGTCCTCGAAGAAAGTGAAGACCTCGTTGCGCGGGGCGGGGAGGAGGGTTGTGCGTTCAAGCGAGTACATGCTGGACCCCTTCGTTGTTCTTCTCGGCGCGGCCGGCGATGGCCCGCACGAGACCCCGAAACACGAGCCGGTGTATCGGATAGGCTGCCCACCAGTACGCCCAGGTCAGGAGCACCGGCTCGAACTCGACCCACTGGATGAGGACGGAGCGATCACCCTGCGACCGGACGTGAAGGCCCATTCGTGCTGTTTTCGGCAGGCGATAGGCAGTGCGGAGGCCGAGGTCGCGGCCCTCGACCAGC
>JANLRX010000515.1:0-1775 GCA_031362025.1 Chloroflexota bacterium | reverse complement strand
ATCTCCCGGCGGGCCGGGAAGACCAGCGCGTTGGTGAACCACTGCTCCGTCGCCGGGTCCTCGCGGATCTGCCCCAGGCGCAGCCGCAGGAAGTGCTCGTCGTGCGCATCCGGGAAGTCGTCCCGCACCGCAAACCCGCCGATCTCGTCCGCCCGCTTCCGGTCGCCGTTGAGGATGGCCTCCATCCAATCACCGGTCAGGCGCACGATTTCGAGGCGCTTCGAGCGAATCATTTGTGGCATAAGAAAATGCTTCCCTCGCGGCCGCGGGCTGCGCTGCTTCCAGGTCTCGTTTGGGGCTTCAGGTCGCCCCTCCGCTCCGATGAGTCCCTTCTGCGTCGCTGCTCGCTTCCGGTCGGGAAGCACAGTCAACATATGCCGCGCCCAAGACGGCGTCAACGGATGTATCCCCACTACCCACAAATCCACATGGAATCGCAAGCCAGAACGCCGGTGGTACACCTCGAACGACACGTGGGTAGGTCGATACGGTGAGACAAACACAGGGAGGGGCAACACCATTGGTTACCGAAATACCGAAGAACCCATTCGACTCAGAGGCCGCCGTCGAGAACAGCTGCCTCTCGATGCCGGTCGACGGCGAACTGTTCCTCGTCGAGAACGCCGAACCGGCGCCTGCCCTCGCCTCGCGCGTCCACGCCGCCTTGCGAGCGCTGATCCTCGACCCGGAGTACCCGTGCGTCGGCTCGCGGTCCGCGATGAACCAGGGCAGCTACCGGTTCGCGATGTACAAGGAGATGAACACGCCCGAGGCCGACGAAGCGCTGGCCCGCGACCTCTACACCTTCGTCCAGGAACAGCCTGCGATCGACGGGGAGTTCACCACCTTCATCGCCTGTTTCGATTCGCCGAAGTCGCTGACGCCCGAGGAGTTCGAGGAGCGGCTGTGGAAGACCCTCGCCGCGCTCCACGAGCTCGACAAGCAGCACCACGGGTGGGACCCGGAGGTCAGCCGGGACGTTACCGACCCGCACTTCGCGTTCAGCTTCGCCGAGCGCGCGTTTTTCGTCGCCGGCCTCTCCCCGCAAGCCGAGCGCTGGGCGCGCAGCTTCCCCTGGCCGACGCTCGCCTTCAACAACCACGCCCAGTTCGAGAAACTGCGTGCGGAAGGCCGCTTCGAGCGCATCCGCGACACGATCCGCGAGCGCGACGCCCAGATCGAAGGCGACACGAACCCCAACCTTGAGGACTTTGGCACCCACACCGAGGCCCGCCAGTACTCCGGCCGCTCCGTCCCCGACGGCTGGAAGGCCCCCGTCGAGTTCGAGTAGCCGTCCTAACGCAGGCAAAAAGAAACCGCCCGCCGACCGGCGGGCGGTTTCTCGCTGCTAGCTGAAGGCTGACAGCTGAAAGCTACCGGGTGACGGCATCCTTCACGTCGTCGACGGCGTCTTCGACCTTGTCCTTGGCGTCGTCAGCAGTGTCGCCAACCTTGCCCTTGATCTGATCGAACTTGCCCTTGGCTTCCTGGTCGCGGTCGCCGGTGGCCTTGCCGTACTCCTCGCGAGCCTTGCCAGTAGCCTGGTCGATCTTGTCGTCGATACCCATCGGGTTTCCTCCTCCACTAAACGTTCGATGTACCCAGCGTAGGGCCTACCCCATAACACACGACTTGCCCACAAGCCCAAAAGGATTGCGATTGCCTGACACACCAACCATTGGGATACTACCGTCCGGCGGGAGTGCAGAGGGGTGCAGCCCCTTTGTCGGGGGCTCCGGGGGGGTCCCCCCCGGAATCTTTTAACATTACGGGGC
>JANLRX010000473.1:0-1872 GCA_031362025.1 Chloroflexota bacterium | reverse complement strand
GCGCTTGTCGTTGGGCCAAGTCAACACCTGCCCGTTGTCGCTTGTTGCGACGTCAAGCGATGCCTTGCAGACGTCGATGCCGACGAAGACTTCATTCACTTTAGAACCCAATGCGTACCCCTTTCTTGCTATGATTTCCCGTGGCCCGGCCTTGCACATACGGGCTCGTCTTTAACGGCCCAATCAACTGTTCGGGCTGCTCGGGTGGGGACGTGGCGATCATGCTGAGGCACGGTCTCGAAACGGACCAAGGATGAATCGATCTGCCACGTCCCTTCCTGCTTTATAAGCCAAACGGAAGATACAAGGATGAGCGGTGTTGTGAGTAAGCGCCTGCTTGAGGGTTCTTACGGTTGGTCGGAGGGGGCTACTACGGGGCGGCCGGTGCGGGGGTGGGGGAAGACTTCGACGGCGAGACCGTAGACGTCGGCGAGGAGGTCGGGGCGGAGGACTTCGTCGGGGGTGCCGGTGGCGATGACGGAGCCGGCGCGGAGCATGACGAGGCGGTCGCAGTACTGGCCGGCGAGGGTGAGGTCGTGGACGACGGAGACGATGGCCTTGCCTTGCTGGCGGGCGATGGTGCGCATGAGCGAGAGGACGGCGACCTGGTGTCCGACGTCGAGGTGGGCGGTGGGCTCGTCGAGGAGGAGGACGGGGGTCTCCTGGGCTAGGGCGCGGGCGACGATGACGCGCTGGCGCTCGCCGCCGGAGAGTTCGCCGAGGCGGCGGTTGGCGAGTTCCCAGGTGTCGGTCTCGCGCATGGCGCGGCGGGAGGCGTCGATGTCGCGGCTGCTTTCGTTTTCGAGGAGGCGGAGGTACGGGGTACGGCCCATGAGCACGCACTCGAGGGCGGTGAAGGCGGCGGGGAGCGTGGGCTCCTGCGGGACGACGGCGACGAGGCGCGCGACATCGCGCTGGGGCAGGTGTGAGGCGTCGCGGCCGGAGAGCAGGATCCGGCCGGAGATTGGCTTGATGACGCCGGTGACGGCGCGGACGAAGGTTGTCTTGCCGGAGCCGTTGGGGCCGATGAGCCCGACGACTTCGCCGGCGGCGGCGGAGAGCGAGACGTCACGGAGGGCGATGCGGTCGGCTTCGTCCGTCTTGTAGGCGACGGTGAGGGCCTCGGTGGCGAGGAGGGCGGGTGCTGGTGAGGGCTGAGGTGCTGCGTCCACTAGAAGTACGCTCCGAGTTTGGCGCGGCGGAGGAGGTAGAGGAAGAACGGGACGCCGCAGAGGGCGGTGATGATGCCGACCGGGATTTCGGAAGGGCGGTCGGCCATGCGGGCGACGAGGTCGGCGCTGATGAGGAAGGCGGCGCCGAGGAGGATCGACATCGGGAGGAGGGCGCGGTGGTCGGGGCCCCAGACGAGGCGGAGGCCGTGCGGGATGATGAGTCCGACAAAGCCGATGGTTCCGCCCACGGAGACGGCGGCGGCGGCGGCGAGCGATGACGCGCCGAGAAGCAGCAGCTTCGTGCGCTCGACATCGACGCCGAGATAGCGGGCCTGCTCTTCGTCGAGGGCGAGGACGTTGAGGACGCGGCCGTGGGCGAGGATGACGACTGCGGCGGGGATGGTATAGGGGAGGATCCAGGCGAGCTTGAGCCAGGACGCCGTGTTGAAGCCGCCGAGGGTGATCGAGAAGACGAGGCCGGCGTTGGTGGACTGGGTGATCATCAGGTAGGACGTGATGGCGGTGGAGAGCGAGGCGACGGCGACGCCCGCGAGGATCAGGGTCATCGTGGGGACGGTGTTGCCGACGCGAGCGACGCTGTATACGACGACGACGGAGGCGAGCGCTCCGGCGAACGCGGCCAGGGGTAGCAGGCTGAAGCCATGCCAGACGAAGTCCGCGCCGGCGACGACGACGATCG
>JANLRX010000447.1:0-1698 GCA_031362025.1 Chloroflexota bacterium | reverse complement strand
GCACGCAGTTGTCGCAGGTCATTCCCTTCACGTCGAACGTCTTCTCAGTCATGTTCCATTCCTCCTCGGTGATGAATTCTCATTTGTTGGCGAGCTCGTAAAGCTCAAGCAGCTCTCCGATGACTTGCTCATCGCGCCCGTCCTTGATGCCCTCCACCACGCAACTGTGAAGGTGGCCGTTGAGCATGAGGCGCTCTGCCTTCTCAATCGCACGGCGGACCGCATACGTCTGCTTGAGAACATCTACGCAGTATTTGTCCTGTTCGACCATGCGGCGAATTCCCTGGACGTGACCTTCAATGAAGGCGAGTCGCTTTAGGATGTCCGTCTTGTTTTCCATTGCCACTCCTTTACCCATACCCCCCTGGTAGGGGTATATCGACACAATAGCATCTTCCAGCAGATCGGGGAGTGATTCAGGTCATATGGCCAAAAACGGCCCGCCCAGAACCGGCGACGCGCCATACTCCGAGCCGACGAAGGGTGGGGGGCGAGCACTCGGAACCGCTTGGATAGCAGCGGGCTTCTCGCCACTCATACGAATGGACCGGACAGCCGTGAAGCAGGAGCAGCGGCTCACCGGTGCCTTCGCCGATATACGCGATGCGGTGGCCCAGGACTTCCACGTATTGCTTCCGTCTGGAGAATTCCTCCATGGGGTCTCGATCGGGCCGCAACGCCGAGCGTCGCCTCGCTACGAACCCGCGCTCACGATGATGCGGCCCCTCATTGCCGGGTGGTACTCGCACTTGTAGGCGTATTCGCCCGGTGAGCTGAAAGTGGCCGAAGCGGACTCGCCGCGATCGAGCCTGGCGCTGTCGAAGCTGTCGCCGGTCGCAGTGTGCGGGGCAGAGTCGGCGTTCGTCCAAGTGACTACGGTGCCTGGTGTGACGGCCAGCACCGTCGGCTGGAACGAAAAGTCGGCGATCCGCACCGCACCTTCGCCGCTCGCGGCCCCCGTTGTTTCGGGGCCGGTGCTGCCCATCATTCCATGCATGTCGCCCATGTCGCCCATCATGTCCCACATGCCGTCCATCACGTCGTCGCCCACCACGGCGTTGTAGGTTGCGAGAGCGCCAAACACAGCTAGCCCGATGATCGCCAGCGCGGCGGCTACAGCAAGGATGGCGGCGGTCGGCTGGGTCATGCCGTCACGGCCTCCGTCACCGGCCTTCTGCTACTACTTGAAGATGGGGCCGCGAGAATATCATCCGCCTTGTCACCCGCTACTCCTCCACGATGAGTGCCGTGACCATACCGAACATCCCCTTCGATCCTTCGACATGGCTGAGGATGTGGCAGTGGAAGGCCCAGACGCCGGGATTGTCCGCGACAACGATAACGTCCCAACGCTCGCCCGGCGCGACGTTGATCGTGTCGCAGCGGAACGGCTGGGGGAGAATGTATCCATCTCGCGCGAACACCTCGTACGTCAGGCCGTGGAGGTGAAACGGGTGGCCCATCTGTCCTTCATTCATGAACCGGATGCGGACGCGCTGGCCAGCTTTGGCTGTGATTGGCGCTGTCGCCGGGAATCCCTTCCCGTTGATCGTGAACCCGCCGAGCATGTCGTTCATGATGAACGTGTAGTCGATATCGGAGGCGGGCTCGACGCTCTTGTCCTTCGGCTCGACGATCAGTGCCCCCAGCATTCCCTTGCCGACCTGCTCCGTGGCGTTGTGGTGCGAGTGGTACATG
>JANLRX010000364.1:0-3646 GCA_031362025.1 Chloroflexota bacterium | reverse complement strand
GGCGTTCTCGGCGGCGGACGGCATCGAGTACGAGCTGAACCTGATCGATACGCCCGGGCACGTCGACTTCGGGTACGAGGTGTCGCGGGCGCTCGCGGCGTGCGAGGGCGCGCTGCTCGTGGTCGACGCGTCGCAGGGGATCGAGGCCCAGACGCTCGCCAACGTTTACCTCGCGCTCGACCTCAACCTCCAGATCATCCCGGTCGTCAACAAGATCGACCTCGATTCCGCCGAGCCGGAGCGCGTCGCCCAGGAGCTCGTCGACGTCATCGGCTTCACGCCCGAGGAGGTCCTCTACGTCTCCGCCAAGGAAGGCACCAACATCGACAAGCTCCTCGAGTCCGTCGTCGAGCGCATCCCCCCTCCGAAGGGCGACCCCGAGGCTCCCCTGCGCGCCCTGATCTTCGACTCCAAGTACGACTCCTACAAGGGCGTCATCGCCCACGTCCGGGTCATGGACGGGCGGATCACGGGCAAGGAAAAGCTCCGCCTCATCGCCACCCGCCGCACCGTGGAGCCGCTGGAGACCGGCGCCTTCAAGCCGACGCTCACGCCCACCGATGGCCTCGACACGGGCGAAGTGGGATACGTGGCGACCGGCCTCAAGACCGTGCGCGAGGTGCGCGTCGGCGACACGATCACCAACGAGGGGGAGCAGTCCGCCGAGGCCCTGCCGGGGTACAACCCCGCCAAGCCGATGGTCTTCGCCGGCCTCTACCCCGTCAACGCCGAGGACTACGAGCTCCTCCGCGACGCCATCGACAAGCTGCAGCTCAACGACGCCGCCCTCCAGTACGAGCCGGAGAACTCCGTCGCGCTCGGGCCGGGGTATCGCGCCGGGTTCCTCGGGCTGCTGCACATGGACATCGTGCAAGAGCGCCTAGAACGCGAGTACGACCTCGACATCCTCGCCACCGCCCCGTCCGTGGCCTACCGCGTTCGCACCACCGACGGCGCCGAGGTCGAGGTCGACTCCCCCGCCGACATGCCGGACCCCTCCCGCATCTCTGAGATCCTCGAGCCCTGGATGACAGTCTCGATCGTCGCCCCCAGCCGCCACATCGGCGCCGTCATGGAACTCGTCACCAGCCGCCGCGGCTCCTTCAAGAAGATGGATTACCTGGAGCACTCCAAGGACCCGCACGCGCACGCAGACCAGCCGCTCTCAGGCGTCGCCGCCGGCCGCGTGCTGCTGGAGTACGAGATGCCCCTCTCCGAGATGCTCGTCGAC
Source organism: Chloroflexota bacterium (assembly GCA_031362025.1). Taxonomy (GTDB): domain Bacteria; phylum Chloroflexota; class Dehalococcoidia; order SM23-28-2; family RBG-16-64-32; genus DATKKM01. The sequence continues at coordinate 2,415 of JANLRX010000364.1, read as the reverse complement.
TTCTACGACGAACTGAAGTCCCGCACCCAGGGCTACGCCTCGCTCGACTACCACTTCAACGACTACCGAGTCGAGCGCCTGGTCAAGGTCGATATCCTGATCAACGCCATCCCGGTGGACGCGCTCTCGATGCTCCTCCACACCGACAACGCCCAGCGCCAGGGCCGCCAGCTCGTCGAGCGTCTTCGCTCTCTCATCCCCCGCCAGATGTTCGAAGTGCCGATCCAGGCCGCCATCGGCGGCAAGATCATCGCCCGCGAGTCCGTCAAGGCGCTGCGCAAGAACGTGCTCGCCAAGTGCTACGGCGGGGACATCACCCGCAAGCGCAAGCTCCTGGACAAACAGAAGAAGGGCAAGAAAAGGATGAAGCGCGTAGGCAGTGTAGAGATTCCTCAGGAAGCGTTTATGTCACTACTGAAGATAGGCAAGTAGTTTGTAATGGAAACTGCTATACCTAGGTAACTGAAGGAAGCCTACAATGGCTGGCAAGGGAGGGCCCGGGTTTCGAGGGGGCTTTGAACCTGGGGCACAATAAATTGGCCGGAAACAAGACGAGCGATACTCCTATCATTAAAGTATGTGTCGTCGCGCCGTTCGAGCCGCTACGGCTGGGTCTCGTGGGCACGATCGGCGACGCTGCCGACATGGAGGTCGTGGGCGAGGCGACAGGCCTGACGGACCTCGTCACGAAGGCCGCGTTCCGAGAGGCGGACGTTCTGGTGGTGGACTCCGGCTCGGTAACCGGGGCCAACCAGCAGCTGTATGCTCAGGTCAACGAATGGTTGCCTGCGCTGAAGGTCGTCTTCCTCGGCACGCAAGAGGACGCACGCGACCTTAGCCCCGATCAAATCCCTTCTTACATGCGCCTGGATACCGTCGGTTTTATGATGAAGGACGGCCCGACGTCGCGCTTGCTGGACGCGATCCGGCTGGTCGCTGCCGGAACGTTTGTCTGCGAGACGGAGCTTATCCGGCACATCCTCACGCGCCTGACGCAGTGGGCGTCGTACAGTGCGGAGGAACCGACACGGAACGGCCAGCTGTCCGAGCGCGAGACCGAGGTGCTGAGCCTTGTCGCGCGCGGGTACTCCAACAAGGAGATCGCGCACGAGCTGTTCCTTTCGGAAGGCACTGTGAAGGCGCACGTCAGCCACATCATGGCCAAACTCGGCTGCGAACGGCGCACGGACCTGGTGCGCTACGCCCTGTCCACGGGGCTGATCCCGCTGACCGATGAGCCGGGCGACGGCGGGATTCGCCGCATTTCTTAGGGTTAATCGCGAGTAAACCTATGGTTAAACCCTTGGCCTAGGCGGAAAATAGCCGTCCGCGACTGTTATAGCTTCTAAACACCTCTTAGCGTGAATGTAGCCGGATTACATCGCTTCATAGCGCACTCTTGAACCAGCGCTGAGCGAATTTTTCACCTAGGAGGCCTGTATGATTCACTCTTCATCCTTTATCCGCAGTGGTGTGTTCTTGTTATGCGCAGGCATCGCCATCCTGGCGGTGATGGTCTTGACGAAGGACAGTTCCGCGACAAGCTACAACCCGACGATGGACGCCGCACTGGCCAACCCGGCGCCGAGTGCTAACTCAAACATCTCGGTGGACTTCGACATTCCATCGCCGGATTCGAACTTCACAGTCGTCGTGTCGCTGACGCCGCCGGGATTCGGAATCGTTGAGTGCACGGCGCAAACTGCGTCGCCTTCCTGCGCGGACGATGTGATCCCGGATGGAACCATGGCCGGAGAGCTTGATTCAGTTGCCCACCTCGGGATTCTGAACGGCGGCTGCAATACGCAGCTGGAGGTGCACTTCGACCTCATGGACGCAACGACAGACATGAGCAGCACAACGGTGTTCCAGGACACCGATGCAAACGACACCGGCGAGCAGTTTGAGGATGACGACACCGACTCGATACCGAATGGCGCCGAGATGTACCCAGACTACCTGTCGCGGCTGGTGCGCTCCGCGCCTTTCCCGACCGGTTCCCCTGCCCAACCGATACAAAGGCTCTACGGCCAGACTGATGTAGCGACGAACGACGTAAGCATCAACTTCCTGATATTCGCTCCGGGGACGTCAATCAACGGTATCGAGTTCGACCCGGCCCTGGGCTTCCCTTCGGTATCGATCTTGAACAACACGGGCGACCCGGAGGGTGTATTCGAGCCCACCACAATCTCCGACTTCTGCACCCCGCTGCAGGTCACGACCACGTCGTACGGCATGGCCGGCAGCACACCCCACCGCACGAATCCGGACGAAGACTCTGCGGTGACCTTCGCGATCCTTACTCGCAGCCAGCCTGACGCGGACAATGATGGGATCGAGAACGCGCTCGACCCCTGCACGTTCGATGCGAACAGCGAGTGGGACCCGCGCGTAACGACACCATCAGGAGAC
>JANLRX010000351.1:0-2450 GCA_031362025.1 Chloroflexota bacterium | reverse complement strand
CGCTCGCCGTCGAGGACGCGCTGGCACTTGCCGGTGAGCGAGCCGCGGTAGATGGCCTGGGTGCCACGGTCGCCGGCGAGGAAGAGGATGGACTTCGAGTCGCGGGACCAGTTGAAGGCGCGCCCGGAGGCGAAGGCTGGCCAACCAGCAGCGGGCCGGTCAAGGGCGGCGGTGAGGGAACGCGGAGCGCCACCACGGGCCGGGATGACCATGAGGTGGGTGTTCTTGGCGGAACCCTCGTCGCCGTTTTCGTGGCCGACGAAGGCGATCGTTTTGCCGTCGGGGGAGAAGGCGGGCTGGGCGGCGGAGCCGAGGGCGCGGGTGAGGCGCTTGGCCTTGCCGCCGGACGCGGGGACGGTCCAGATGTCGGTGCGCCACTGGCGGCGGTGGCGGTCGCGCTCACGGTCGGAGACGAAGGCGATGGTCTTGCAGCTGGGGGACCAGGACGGCTGGTCGTCGTAGTAGTCGCCGGAGGTGATCTGCTTCGCTTCGCCGGTGGTGACCTCGCAGGTGAAGATGTGGAGGCGGCGCTCGTCGAAGAAGCCGACGCCGTCGAGCTTGTAGCGGAGGTTGCGGAGAACCCGCGGGGCGTTCTTGGCTGCGCCTTTGCGCTCCTTCGGTTCGGTGAAGTTGCCGGTGCGGGCGCTGTAGGCGATGCGGCTGCTGTCGGGCGACCAGGCGGGCTGGCCGACGCCCCACTTCGACTTCGTGAGCTGGCGCGCTTCACCGCCGGCGATGGGGGCGAGGAAGAGCTGGTTCTTGTCGCCGCGCTCGGAGATGAAGGCGAGGGTAGCGCCGTCGGGGGACCAGCGGGGGCTGTGGTCCTTCTTGCCTTCGGTGAACTTGCGGGCCGGGGTGCTGCCGTCCGCAGGCGCGATGTAAATGCAGAAGCGAGTCTCGTCAGCGTCGCGGTCGGGCGAGGACTGGACGTAGGCGACGAGCTTGCCGTCGGGGGAGAGGTTGGGATCGGAGACCTGGGTGATGAGGTAGAAGTCGTCGGGAGTGAAAGGGCGCTTGCGGGGCATGTTGTCCTCCGGTTCGGGGCGGATGGTCTATTGTAGCCACGGATTGGCACGGATGAACACGGATTTTAAGGCGGCTACGGCCAGCGGGCGGTCTGGATGGTGTAGGTGAAGCGGTCGGCGAAGTGGCCTGAGGGGAACTTGCCGCGGAGCCACTTTTCGTAGCGAACCACGGAGTCGCTGAGGGCGGCGTCGGGGATGTCCCAGGTCCAGGAGTTGCGTTTGGTGCGGAGAGCGTCAAGTTCGTCTTCGACGGTGGTGCCGTCTTCGACGGTGTCGAGGTCGGTCTCGCGGAGGGTCGCGCCGGATTGGGTGAGGATGTCGTCGATCTCGCGGCCGCGGGATTGGTGGCGGCGTTTGAAGCCATGGATCGCGCCGACGCTGTCCCAGAACGCTTCGTGTTCGTCCCACATCGCCTGGGTTTCCGGGTCCGCGCGGCGGGTCTGCTGGATGAGGACGCCGCCGGGGGCGAGGACGCGGCGGATTTCGGCGATGGCGTTCTCGGCAGAGGCGACGAGGTGGAAGACGTGGACGACAAGCGCAGCGGGGAACGAGTCGTCGCAAAAGGGGAGGCGGGTGGCGTCGCCGAGGAGGAGGTCGGGTGGTGTGTGCTCGGGGCCGAGTTGCGCGAGGAGCTGGGCCATCATCGCGCCGGAGATGTCGACACCGGTGACGTGGATGCCCTCCGCCATGAGCGGGCGGGCCATGCGTCCGGTGCCGATGCCGACTTCCAGCAGGCGGTCCGCGTTGGCCTTGCGGAGCTCGGCGAGAAGGGCGGCGTTGATCGAGGCAGCGAGGTCGTCCCGGAGCTTGCGGGTGGCGTCGTAGAAGGAGGCGGCGCGGTCGAAGCTGATGCTCTCGGACATGGTGGTCAATATACTACCGGCATGAGATATGTAACCCTGGACGACCTGGAAACGCTGGCGCAAGAAGTGCTGCCGGGCCCGATCTTTGATTTCATTGCGGGCGGGGCGGAGGACGAGGTGACGCTGCGGAGGAACCGCTCGGCGTTCGAGGCGATCGAGTTCCGGCCACGGGTGCTGGTGGACGTCTCGTCGATCGACACGCGGACGACGGTGCTGGGTGAGGAGCTGCCGTTTCCGGTGATGCTGGCGCCGGTGGCGTTGCACCAGCTGGCGCACGCGGACGGGGAGCTGGCGACGGCACGGGCGGCGGCGAACGCGGGGACGGTGATGATCCTGAGCACGATGGCGAGCACGACGATGGAGGAGGTGGCGGCAGCCTCGTCGGGGACGAAGTGGTTCCAGTTGTACTGCTACACGGACCGCGGGGTGACCGAGCGGATGGTGCGACGCGCGGAAGCGGCCGGGTACAAGGCGCTGGTGCTGACGGTGGACGTGCCGAAGCTCGGGCGGCGGGAGCGCGACTTCCGGCACCCGCCGCAGTTTCCGATCGAGGTAATGCCGC
>JANLRX010000248.1:0-3157 GCA_031362025.1 Chloroflexota bacterium | reverse complement strand
TCCGCACCCGACACCATCCAGCAGCTCCTGGACCTCGAAGCCGGCACCAGTACCGCCAACATCCCGGCGGGCCCGTTGCTGGCAGGCCCGGGGCCCGGCGGCTCCAACGCCCCGTACTCCTGGCACATGGACCCGGCCCAGGTAACGATGGCCGAAGCCACCATCGAAGCCTGCGACGGCCTGCCTTCATACGTCGAAGAGAACCCCGATCAGTTCTTTCAGATCGGGTACTGCCCATGGAGCGCCGAACTAATCGATCTCGCCGACTTCCGCTAGCACCGGCAAGAAGTCGCCGAAATCGCGTCTTACCGCAACCAAACGGGAGATAGGTTGACGACGCGAGCGCGACGGAGTTTAATCTGAGCCATCAAAGTTGCCCAGGCTACGCGAAAGGGGGGCTCCTATGCGCGTACGTACCTTCGTTTTCTTTCCGCTCCTGACGGTTCTCCTCGCCCTGGCTGGCCTCTGGCTCGCCTCCGAGACCAACTCCGATTCTAACGCCCGCGCCCAGGAGATCGGCGCCGCGGGGGATCCAGAAGACCCCTGCGAGCGACTGACCCGCCTGGAAAGGGTCCGAGCAGTCTTTGTGGTCAAGAGCGGCGAGGACCACGAGGAGTTCATCGACCTCGAGGAGGAGATCGACGACCTGAGGATCGAATGTGATGAACTGAATGACGACGGTGCGGGCGCTGTTCCCCAGGGGATCGGCGCAGCTGGACTAATCGCGAACGTCAACGTAAGCGCCGACCCCTCCACCAACTTCGTCGCCGTGAACGGGACCTATGACCCGGACACGAACACCATCACTGCAACCGGTATGGGAACAGTTGCCGGCTTTCCGAACGTCAGCATTGAGCTCGAGATGACCATTGGCGACGACGGCGAGGTCACCGGCACCTACACCATGGGCGGAAACGGTGAACTGCCAGGAGGATTCCCGGCCGTCTACGAGATCACCGGCGAAGGCACCGACTCCACCCCGACGCCGACACCCGTCGTCACCGAAACTCCTCCGCCCACCGACACGCCGACACCAACCGCCACCGGAAGGACCGGCCAAAACCTCACCATGGGTAACCTCGACTGCGACGAGGACGGCATCTCCACCCGCGACAACCAGGCGCTCCTCCGCAACGTCCTTTCGCAGGCCGCCCTTTCCCAAACGGAGCCCTGCCCCAACATCGGCGACGTCAGCAGCGTCACCGTCCCCTCAACCCTGGGCCAACAACTCGCTTGGGGCGACATGGACTGCGACGGCGAAATTTCCACCCGCGACAACCAGGCGCTCTTACGCAACGTCCTCTCGCAGGCCGCCCTCTCCCAAACCGAACCCTGCCCGGATATCGGTGTGGAAATACTGGTGTTTGCCCCCGGATAGAGCAAAGTTGTCGTAGGGGCGCAGCCTTCAGGGAGGCGGCTGCATTGCAAAATACGAAGGCTCAACAAAATAAGCCACACCAACGCACCGCACCCGTGCTGCGCCCAACGGCGTAACGATCCCGGGGACGCCGAGCCCTACCCCCGCAGCGTCGCGATCGAGCTCCCGTTCGCCACATCGAGCCCCCGCTTGCCCAGGATCACGGCCTGCTGGCCGATGATCTCGAACCCAGTCCCCACCGTCCCGCCGCCGAGGAAGCGCTTGTACATGTTCTCCAGGATCACCGCCAGCTTGAAGTGCGCCAGCACCGTGTAGAAGTCCAACCCCGCCAGGCTGTCTCCGCTCTTCTCCTCGTAGCGCGCCGCCGCCTCTTCCCACGTCGGGAACCCTGGCAGCGACATCACCGCGCTGCTGCCAACCGCCACGTTCGCGCTCGTTGGGTTGCCCCAGTACATCTGCAGTAGCCCCAGGTCCGCCAGCGAGTCTCCCAGCGTGCACATCTCCCAGTCCAGAACCGCGATGACGTGCCCCTCGTCGTTCAGGATCGCGTTATCCAACCGGTAGTCCCCATGAACGATCCCCGCGTGCCGCTCCGGTGGGATCGAGGCCGCGAGCCGTTTCGCCAGCTCGTCCATCTCCGGCGTCTCCCGGTAGCGGATCGCCTCCAGCTGCTCCCCGAACCGCCGCACCTGCCGCTCGACGTACCCCTGCGGCTTCCCGAAGTCCGTCAGGCCCAGCTCCTCCGACTTGAACGCGTGCAAACGCGCTAGCACATCGACCAGCTCCTCGCCGATGCGCTTGCGGTCCGCCTCATCGTGGCGCTTCGCCATCTCGGCCGGGTCCACCGCGATGAACCCGTCGACGAACTCCATGATGTAGAACTGCGCCCCGACCACCTCCGTGTCCGTGCACAGGGCGTACGGCTTCGGCACTGGGAACCCCGTCGGAAGCAGCGCCGAGATGATCCGGAACTCGCGGCCCATGTCGTGCGCCGACGCCTGTACGTGGCTCAGCGGTGGCCGTCGCAGCACCCACGACTGACCTGTGTCGGAATCGAGACGGTACGTGATGTTCGACCGCCCATGCCCCACCACCGTTGCCGTCAGCGACTTCACGTTCTCCACGTTCGCGTTGAACCACGGCAGCAGCGTCTCGTAGTTGATCCCGGGCGGTGCGCTTTCGGTCTGTGTCATGGGTGTTCCTTATGCTCAGCTAGTCCCCGACCGTCCCGTAGATTATCTCACCGGCCGGTTCGTACTTGGCGAAGACAATGCCGGTGCTGGAGAGCTTCGAATCGGTGACCTTGAGACTGGTCGGGACGGTGCCGTCGGCGAAGAGACGCTTACCTGTACCGAGTAGTAAGGGATAGATGAGCAGGTGCAACTCATCGACGAGGCTGTTCTTGAGAAGCGTCTGGGCCAGATCGCCGCTGCCGTATACGTGTATCTCGGGCCCGTCTTGCTCCTTGAGCTTCGCGACTTCCTTCGCGACGTCGCCCTTGATCAGCATGGAGTTCTGCCAGTCGACCTTGTCCAGCGTCCGTGACGCGACGTACTTACGCGCGTTGTTCAGCTTGTCGCCGGGATCGCCGGGATGGTTCGGCCAGTAGCCGGCGAAGATGTCGTACGTCTTGCGGCCGAGCAGCAGATCGAAGGGGACGCCCATGAAGGTGCCCATGGCTTCGCTCACCGTGTCGTCCGAGTAGTTAGCCTGCCAGCCACCGTGCGAGAAACCGGCTTCGTCGTCCTCCCCCGGCCCGCCCGGCGCCTGCATCACGCC
>JANLRX010000239.1:0-2675 GCA_031362025.1 Chloroflexota bacterium | reverse complement strand
GTCGGGGAAGGTGGCGCGCGGCTGGAAGCGGTACCACTCGCGGAGCCAGGGTTCGATCGGTTCGGTGTTGAAGATGCGCTCGGGGTAGATCAAGCGCCCGTCGACGTTGTCCCACCAGCGCATGTCGTCCGGTTCGTTCGGAAAGTGTTCGCGGAACGATTTCAGTCCTGACGGCGGCGGGACATCGGGCATCTTCTCGTGGTAGTGCTCGAGGCCGGGGCCCTCGGAGGCGGTGCGGACCATCGCCTGGAGGATGGCGCGGCCGTCCTGGGTCATCGTCACGTGAAAGGACTCGGCGCGGCGTCCCTGCTGTAGCGCGCGGACCTCGATCTCGACCGGCTCGAAGCGGGCGACCGCGAGGAAGTGGCAGGTGATGGAGGCAGGACGGCGGATCTTCGCTTCGAGACCGGCCGCCTGGAGGGCGATCGCGGCGAGGTATCCGCCGTTGGGGCCCATGATCTCCCAGGCAGGGGAGAGGGTGATGGTGTAGAGGCCGTCGCTTCCAGTGGGCCGCGTCTCGTGCGCGAGATCACCCATGGGGGAACCCCGGGCGCTGAGTGGAGAATACCCCGAAATAGCATCGAGCCAGATGTCCGACCCGACATCTGGCTCGATTATTTGCCTTAGCTCCGCGTGAGGGGGTTACAAACGCGTTGCTCGTTACTGTTGCAACATTAGCGGCTGCACCGCCTACGAAAGTTAATAGACGGTGAGACGAGAGTGAGAATCGCGTAAAAGCTGTCACCGCCCAAGCGTCGCGGGTGAGAAGGCCGTCGGTCAAGAACCAGGCGGCGCCGGGGCGGAAAGGCGAAGGCCGGGCACCGAGTGGTGTCCGGCCTTCCTTCAGCGGGGCGGGAGGGGGTCCGCTATCCGCCTGACTGCCTGCTTCACATAATAGGTACGCGCACGAGAAGGGGGTTACAGGCTGGTTAGAGAGCGGAGTGAATGGGGTAAGAGGAAGGTAACGCTTTCGTTTACTTCTTCCCAAAGCTGGGATATTCTAATGGTAACCAGAATAAGGGGGAGAGGGACAGCATGACCCAGACAGGCGCATTTCGACGCACGTATCCCTGGAAGACGAACATCAACGGCAAGGAAGTCACGTTCCGCCTGATGACGCCGGCTGACAAGGCCGAGATCATCGCCTTCGCGCGGGCTCTCCCCGAAGAGGACCTGATGTTCCTCCGCAGCGACATTACGCAGGCCTCCACGGTGGACGCCTGGATAAACTACATCAAGAACGGACGCACCATCAGCCTTGTCGGCGAAGTCGATGGCAAGCTGGCCGGTTACGCGAGCATCCACCTGAACGAGGCCGGCTGGACCCGCCACGTGGGCGAGATGCGCGTGCTCGTCGGGCGGGAGGCTCGTGGCCTGGGGCTGGGCAAGCGGCTGACGAACGAGGCGTTCGCGATGGCGAAGGACCTCGGCCTGCGCAAGGTGACGGCGCAGATGGCGACGGATCAGCGTAGCGCTCGCGGCGTGTTCGAGCACCTGGGCTTCCGCCCGGAGGCTCTGCTCGCGGATCACGTGATGACGCGCGACGGTCAGACGCGGGACCTGCTGATCATGTCTTACGACGTGGCGGGGTTCTCGAACGACATTAGCCGCTAAGACGAAACGCATATGACAAACGGCCGCTGGATCAGCGGTCGTTTTTGTTTGCCACGATCGGGCAGGCACCCGATTCCCAACGTAGGGACGTAGCACGCGCGAAATCGGTGTTCTGACCTGTGAACCGCAGTCAATTGGTCGCGAGGCGTCGTTTCGAGGACACGCGTGCTGCGTCCCTACAGCGCTGGGCCATTCCGGTGCCTTGGGTTATCCCGTTACGTCGCCGTGGGTGTAGGTATCGTCTTCCAGCGGCGTGTCGTCGAGCAGCTCTTCATCCAACCCAAGAACAGCCCGCGTGCCTTCGACGTCTTCTTCCTTTACCCACACCTCATAGCGGAAGAACAAGTCACCACCGCGTCCGTATGGGACGACGCTCTCGTCCCGAGCCTCGAACCAGATATCGGCCGACTTCAATGCGGCGGTGACCAGTACCGCCTGCTGGAGGCCGTTTCCCGAAGCCACCCGGACGATCGGGATAATCGGGCCACGGAGCCTTCCCCTCGCGAGCCAGGCCGTCCCGACGACGCAGACGCCAATGGCACCCACGATTGCGACGAAGTAGAGGAAACCCATGCGTTAAGAGGAGAGGAGGCGGTGCGCTTAGCCGGCGTCGGCGGCGAAGGCTTCGGTGGGCTGGGCGGCGGTGCGGCGACGGCGCACCGGCTGCTCTTGCTTCGGCGCGACGCTCATCTGCGGGACACCCATTTGCGGCAGGTCGGACTTGACGATGCCGGCGGCGTTGCGCAGCTCGACGTAGGACTGGTCCGTGAAGTCGCGCAGGCGGTCGACATCGTCGCCACAGGCGGTGTCGGCCATGAAGCCGAAGTAGAGCTTCTGGTCGTAGCTGGTGACGCCGAGGCTGATGCCCATCTCGAAGGCGAGCGGGATCATCGGGTAGTGGCCGAGGAGCCGCGTGCCAATGCAGTACAGCGGGATCATCGGGCCGGGGACGTTGGTGCAGACCATGTTGGCGAGCGTGTTGGATGGTGTCGGCAGGCTGCCGAGGAAGGCGGCCGTCCGGCCGGCCATGCTTCATGCGCGCATCGCTACGGAGGCCGGAC
>JANLRX010000228.1:0-6871 GCA_031362025.1 Chloroflexota bacterium | reverse complement strand
CCCGCACCGCGATAGGGCCCGGAGCGAAGGCCCTCGGACTACAATATTCTTGGTCGGCGCGGGCAAACGCCGGTCTCCTTCTGGGGAACTTATGCATTTTGATGTAATCATCGTTGGCGCCGGTGGAGCGGGGATGATGTGCGCGATCGAAGCCGGTAAGCGGGGGCGGAGCGTGCTCCTGCTGGACCACGCCACGAAGCTCGGAGGCAAGATCCTCATTTCGGGCGGCGGGCGCTGCAACTTCACCAATACCGGCGCTAGTCCTGCGCAATATGTTTCGCGTAATCCGCACTTCTGCAAGTCGGCGCTGTCCCGGTATCCGGCCGAGGCGTTTATCCAAATGGTGCGGGACAACGGGATCGCGTTTCATGAGAAGAAACTGGGGCAGCTCTTCTGCGATGGATCGGCCCAGAACATCGTCGATCTCCTGAAGTCGGAATGCGACAAGGTCGGCGCGCGATTCCAGCTTGGTTGTCAGGTGAAGACGGTAACGCGTTCAGAGGACGGCGATGGCCCGCTCTTTGATCTTGAGACCAATACGGGCGGCTTTAGCAGTAGCTCGCTGGTGATCGCGACCGGCGGGCTCTCCATCCCGAAGCTCGGAGCCACGAGCCTGGGCTATGAGGTTGCCGAGCAGTTTGACATTCGGCTCGTCCCGACGTTCCCTGCGCTCGATGGCTTCACGTTCGCGGGTAAGGAGGCGGATGTTTTCCGGGAGCTTTCGGGGGTCTCCGTTGATTGCGTTCTCACCTGCAACGGAGTCTCGTTTCGGGAAAACATTCTCTTCACTCACGCCGGGCTTAGCGGCCCCGCGGCGCTCCAGGGCTCTCTGTACTGGAGTTCCGGAGACGAGGTGGAGATAGACGTTCTTCCCGACGTCCCACTCCTCGAGCGGCTGCGCGAGAAGAAGGCGGAAGGGAGTCGCAGCCTCGTCAAGACCCTCCTCGCTGAGCTGCTACCAGGGCGTTTCGCCGATCGCATTTGCGATCTCCTACTCCCCGCCCACCTCCACACCAAGCCTCTTTCCCAGGTTCCGGAACCGGCGCTTGAGGCTCTATGCGACAGCGTCCACCACTGGAGACTGGTACCGAGCGGGACGGTAGGCTACCGGAAAGCCGAGGTCACTAAGGGTGGCGTCGACACCGATGAGCTGTCTTCGAAGACGATGGAAGCGAAGAAGGTCCCCGGCCTCTATTTCATCGGTGAGGTGGTCGATGTCACGGGCTGGCTTGGCGGGTACAACTTTCAGTGGGCGTGGGCATCAGGGTGGGCGGCCGGGCAGGTCGTTTGATGGTTGGACGTGTCTCCAAGATTAGCCAGTAAACGCTGACAGCCTTAGCAGTTTGGGCAGACTCGTATCTGAAAAGTGGTCGGGGAGGACGGATTCGAACCGTCGGCCTCCTGGCCCCAAACCAGGCGCTCTAACCTGACTGAGCTACACCCCGATCCCAGTCAGCGTACGGGCTACTCCGATGGGCTGTCCAGCGGCGCACGCATCACCTTAACCCCACCCTCATCCCGCAACCGCACCACGTTGACGGTCTTCGCCAGGTCGGGGGAGCCGCTGTAGTACGCCGGCACGGTGCCGTCGCCTGCGGGGCCGGGGCCGGGCCAGTGGCCGAGCGCGACGTAGTCCGCGGCCGTCGCGGTGATCTGCTCGGAGGTGATCAGCCAGCCGCGGTGGCGGTCTTCCGGGCCGCGCATCCAGTGCCCGTGCGCGGCGGCGATCTGCCAGCGGGTCGTGCGCGGTCGCGGGTCACTCAATGGCGAGTGGTCGGCGTAGTCGTGGTGAGCGCGGCCCCAGATCTCGAGGTCCAGGTCAGCGGCCACCCACTCCTCCTCGCTGCTGACGCCGAGCACGTGCACGTTCGGGACGTCAGCCAGCCCGCCGCGCCGGTACACCGACTCAGCGTGGAGACAGTCGTGGTTGCCGGGCAGGATGACAACGGGCATCGCCGCGTCGTTCAGCACCCGCGCCGCGCGATCGATAAGCGCGAGTGGGATGCGGTTGTGATCGAAGATGTCCCCCGCCAGCAGCAGGACGTCGCCCCGCTGGCGATGGGCGGAATCCTTAACCTTGCACTGGGGGTGAAACGACTCCGAATCCCGCCCGTCGATGTGAAGGTCGGAGGAGTGGATGATCGTGAGGTCAGGCACAGTCCGGCGATCTAGGCCGGCTGCGGCTGCGTCGCCGGAGCCGCAGCCCCAATCAGCTCGCGCACGTCCTCGATGCCCTGCTCGGCAACCAGCGCTTCGAGCCCCTCCAGCACGTCAATCGTCGCGTTCGGGTTGCGGAAGGTAGCGGTGCCGACCTGCACGGCGGAAGCGCCGGCCATCAGGAACTCGGCGGCGTCCTCGCCGGTCGTGACGCCGCCGCAGCCGATGATCGGCACATCAACGGCCTTCGCGACCAGGTAGACGATGCGGAGGGCGATCGGCTTGAGAGCGGGCCCGGAGAGGCCGCCAGAACCCCAGCCGAGCGCGGGCCGGCGGGTGCGCACGTCGATCTTCATCGCTGGGTACGTGTTGATCAGGGTGAGCGCGTCGGCCCCGGCTTCGACGACGGCGTGGGCCATGCCAACGATGTCGCCGGCGTTAGGCGTGAGCTTCACGATCAGCGGGAGGCCGGTCTGGCGTCGCACCGCCGTGGTCACCTCGCTCGCCGCACGCGGGTCGAGGCCAAACTCAAGGCCGGACTCGACGTTGGGGCAACTGATGTTCATCTCGATGCCGGAGACGCCGGGGACACCGTCGAGGCGGGCGGCCAGCTCGGCGTAGTCGCCGACGGTCTCGCCGGCGATGTTGGCGATGACGGGCACAGTCCACGTCTCCCACACCGGCGCCACGTCCCTCAGGATCGCTTCGAGCCCGATGTTTTGCAGCCCGATCGAGTTGATCATCCCGGCCGCGGTCTCGGCGATGCGCGGCTGCACATTGCCCCGGCGCGGCTTGCGGGTGATCGCCTTCGAGACGATCGCCCCGAGCCGCTGGATATCGATGATCCGGGAGTACTCAATGCCGTTCCCAAACGTGCCGGACGCGGTCATCACGGGGTTCACCAGCGACAGGCTGCGCTTGCCGCCGGGAATCAAGTCGATCGCAAGATTGGGCATCGAATTAATGATACACGGGCCGTCGTATGCTTAGGCCGTGGCCGAGTCGCGAACGTACGAGATGGGATACCCGCCGATCCCATATCCGCTGCGTATCGTGGGATGGGGGCTAATCATCGCCCATCTCATCGTTGCGCTTGCCACGAGATCGATAGTCGCGATCGTCGCGTTTTCGCCGTTGCTGGTCTTGGGGCTAATCGCATCCTTGGTAGCGCCGCCCGTAGGGTTCGTCGTCGAATTGACTGATGAGCACCTGGTGATAACTCGGCTTTGGCGGACGACAATCCGATACGAGGAAATTGCCTCGGTCAAAGTCTCAGGCGGTGCAGGTATGCGGATTGCCAGCGCGAGATGGGGCAGGCTGTGGGGCGGTCCGAACCTTGAGCCGATGGCGAAAACGTGGGTAGCCGTGACATTCAAGCGTCGCCGTTTGGTGGTCCGGCCGATCCCACTTCCGCTGAAGTCAGAGCAATTCCCAGTCGCCCAGCGAGACGAGTTCATCGCTGACCTCACGTCGCGAATCCAAAGCTAGGAGACACAAACGCAGAATCGCCCCAGTGCGAACACGGGGGCGACTCATCAGATCCGTTTGAAGGCGCTAGGCGAGCATGGAGCCGCCGGCGCGGGACGAAGCAGCGATCTCTTCGCCGCTGTCGTCCGCAACCTTGGGTGCGGCTGCCGGGATGCCACGCCACGGGCTGTACCCCTGGCCGTTGTCGTTGTCCCAGACATACTCCGTCGAGTTGCGGAACTCCCGCTCCTCGTTGCAGACCTTGCAGCGGCCGACGGACATCGGCCCTCGCGGGGACTCGATCCGCCAGCGGTGCTGGCAGGTCGGCTCACTCGTGGCGACCGTCGCCTCGACTGCTTCTTGCTTTCGCTTTTCGATTACCTGGCTCTTGGCCATCGCTCAAACCTCCGAGGTTCGTTCTATGTGCTCATAAGATGGCTTCTGCCTGTATTACGTTACAGAGGCCATTTTGGATTACCCCCAGGGGGTACGTTGGTAGGTTTTTCCTTTACTTACTTTCCAATTCTTACATCGGTGTATACTTATAACGGCTCCCGGAGGGAAAAGTTTCCAATGCAAACGACCAAAGACAACATCCTCGCCTATCTGAAACGTGGCGGCGAGGGCACGATTGACTCTATCGCCCGCCAACTTGGGCTCGCCCGTATGACGATCCGGCAGCATCTGGCCGTGCTTGAGCGCGACCACCTGGTGGTGTCTCGAGAGGAGCGCGGGAAGACCGGCCGGCCCCATCTCGTGTACCAGTTGAGCGACGGCGGTGAAGAAAAATTTCCCCGGCGCTATGAGCGGCTCGCCGAACTGGCCCTGGATGAAGTGGCCTTTCTCGATTCCGAGGAGATCGCCGGCCTCAGTGGCGACGACAAGAAGCGCCTGCTGCTCGTGAAGATGGCCGAGCGCGTGTACCGCGAGCACGAAGCGAAAGTGGCCGAAAAGCCCCTCGCGCAGCGTGTGCAGATCGTCACCGACATCCTGCGGGAAGAGGGCGGGTTCGCCGAGTGGACGCCGCTGGAGCAGGGCTTCGAGATCGCGGACCACAACTGCGTCTACCGGCGAGTGGTGGAGACGCACCCGGAGCTGTGTGGATGGCACGTCTCGCTGCTGAGTCAGCTATTGGGCAAAGATGTAGAGTGTTCCGAGTTCATGAGCCAGGGCGCCGACGCCTGCCGGTTCGTGGTGAAAGACGACGCGACGAGCGAAGTACAGAGGGAGACCGCTAAATGACCGACGCCACCAACGGCGCCGTTACGAAGGACCAGATTCTGCAAGCGTTGAGCCAGATCAACGACCCTGACCTGCACCGCGACATCGTTTCACTGGGATTTGTGCCCGAAGAGGACGTCAAGATGTGCGACGGCGTCGTGTCCGTGCGCATCGTCCTCACGACGCCGGCCTGTCCCGTGCGCGAAGAGATGAAGGCGCAGGCCGAAGACCTCATCCGCGCCCTTCCCGGCGTCACCCGCGCCGACGTTACGATGGACGCCTCCGTGCGCTCGACCGGCGTTGGCCGCGGCCCGAAGACGATCGAGGGTGTGCGGAACATCATCGCCGTCGCCTCGAACAAGGGTGGCGTTGGCAAGTCCACGGTCGCCGTCAACCTCGCGATCGCCTTGCGGCACTACGGCGCGAAGGTCGGCCTGCTTGATGCAGACATCACCGGCCCCAACATCCCGACGATGCTCGGCATCGAAGCCGGGTTCCAGTCCGAGACCGGTCTGGCGATCGTCGAGCGCTACGGCATCGACGTCGCGTCACTCGGGTTCGTGCTCCGGAAGGGCATGCCGGTCGTCTGGCGCGGGCCGATGATTGGGACCGGCGTGCGGCAGCTCATGCACGACATCCCGTGGGGCGACGACCACGAGCTCGACTACCTCGTGCTGGATCTCCCGCCGGGCACGAGCGACGCCTCGATGAGCGCGGCCGGGGAAGCCCCGATAGCGGGTGCAGTCATCGTCACGACGCCGAACATGGTGTCGGTGGAGGACGCCACGAAGGCCGTCGCGATGTTCGAGAAGCTGAGCGTCCCGGTGTTCGGTCTGATCGAGAACATGTCCTACTTCATCTGCCCGCACTGCGGCGACAAGACCGAGATCTTCGGGCACGGCGGCGCCGAATCGATGGCCGACGAGCTGGGTATCGACTTCCTGGGCTCGATCCCGTTGCAGGCGGACGTGCGCGCGGCTTCCGATGCCGGGATCCCGATCGTCGAAAGCGACCCGGATGGGCCGGTGGGCAAGGCGTTCGCCGAGATCGCCCAGAAGATCGCGGCAAAGACGAGCGTTCAGCACTTCTTCGCCGAAACCGCCACCGCCTAGCGCACCCAGAAACCAGTTCAACGGCCCGCCAACTCGGCGGGCCGTTTCCATTCCCGCTTCCGGTAACACGCCGTTAACGCACAAGAAACATTCCGGCAACTGTAGCGCAACTGCTTCCGTCTAACATCGCCTGCAAGATGCCCCGCATAGAGTTGGGAAACGTAACGGTAGACCGGGACCGCTTCGAGGTATGGGTTGGGGAGCGCCGGGTTGAACTGACGTTCGTCGAGTTTGACCTGCTGCACCTGCTTATGAAGAACGCCGGGAAGGTACTCTCGCGCTCGAAGATGATGCTCGCGATCTGGAACGAGGGCGCGCCGGACAGCGACCGCAAGCTGACGGTGCACATGTCCCGGCTGCGGAAGAAGATCCGCGGCTCGGACCCGTGGCGGATCGAGACGATACCAAAACGGGGCTACGGCTTCGTGATGCGGACAGAAGGCGCGATGTTAGGAGTGGGCGAACATGCAACGAATTGAGGCGATCATCCGGCCGGAGAAGATACTGGCGGTAAAAGAGGCGTTGGACGCGCTGGGCTACGGCGGTATGACGGTGACCGAGGTGAAGGGCTACGGCACCTCGCGCGGCGTGGTGGAGGAGTGGCAGGGCAAGGAGTTCTGGATCGAGTTCCTGCCCAAAATCTGGTTCCTAATGGTCGTCGCGGACGAAGACGTTGAAGAAGTCATCGACACCATCTGTGACGCCGCGGCCACCGGCGATGTCGGCGACGGCAAGATTTTCGTATCGGAAGTCCGCGAAGCCATCCGCGTCCGCACCCGGGAGCGCGGTGTCGCGGCCCTCAAAGGTGGCACGCCGGTCGCCCCGCGATAGTCACGGGGCATTGGAAGGCCTTAACTTGCCTCCAAGCCTCCGTTAATCGCGCCTCCGTACGGTGAAATCGCGATCGCACGCGA
>JANLRX010000218.1:0-2824 GCA_031362025.1 Chloroflexota bacterium | reverse complement strand
CGATCCTTGAGCGGCGTGATGATGCGGCCTCGGTTGGTGTAGTCCTCCGGGTTGGCGGAGGCGACGACGAGCACATCGAGCGGCATGCGGATGCGGTAGCCGCGGATCTGCACGTCGCGCTCTTCCATGATGTTCAGCAGGCCGACCTGAATGCGCTCCGCCAGGTCCGGCAGCTCGTTGATGCAGAAGATGCCGCGGTGGTGGCGCGGGATGAGGCCGTAGTGGATGGTCAGCTCGTCGGCCAGGTAGCGGCCCTCGGCGACCTTGATCGGGTCCACCTCACCGATGAGGTCGGCGATCGTGATGTCGGGAGTCGCGAGCTTCTCGCCGTAGCGGCGGTCGCGGTCCAGCCATTCGATCTCGGTGCTGTCGCCCTCGGTGTCGAGGAGGTCGCGGCAGCGGCGGCAGATCGGGTTCATCGGGTCGTCGTTGATCTCGCAGCCCTTGATGGCGGGGATTTCGTCGTCGAGGAGGTTGACGAGGGAGCGGATGAGGCGGGACTTGGCCTGTCCGCGCTCGCCCAGGAAGATGATGTCCTGGCCGGAGATGATGGCGTTCTCCAGGTGCGGAACGACGCTCTCTTCGTAGCCGATGATGCCGGGAAAGTGCTCCTGGTTGTTCTCGATGCGGGAGATGAGGTTGCGCCGCATCTCCTGTTTCACGGAACTTGGCTTGTACCCGGATTCCCGGAGCTCGCGTACCGTTCTGGGCTTCTGCTTCACCACTATCTGTATCCTTCCGTCCTTCTTACACGCGATCGGGCCGGCTGCTCGCTTTGGAAGCGGGCGACTCCGTCTCTGACGAAGGTGGGGAACGGCCGTCCCGGATCGTTGGCCCACATTATAACCCGATCCTCAGGCGCAACGGCGTGGGACCCACAGCCTGCAGGGAGCGCAGGATACAGCATGAGATTGCGTCGGCGCGTTCGCTGTCTGACAATGGCGACCATTGTCCCCACCCCGTACGAGGTGGGTAAAGGAGGAAGGCTTTGCTGAGGATATTTACAGCGCTGATGGCCGTTGTGATCTGTGGGCTGTTCGTTGCCTGTGGCGGTGATGATGACGCCGAGAGCACGTCTACATCCACGGATTCGGCAACTGCGACGGAGGAGTCGGCGGCCCCGACTGACGAACCCAGCGACGGCGTCGCGTCGCCAACGCCGGGCCCAACGGAGGCCGTGACTGTGGTGGTTGTGGACATGACGGCGGACGAACTCATTATCGACGTGACCAGCGGTCCCGCGGGGGCATTCTCATTCGACATCACGAACGAAGGCGAAGATGTTCGGCCGTTTCAGATCATCAAGACGGACGAGCCTGGAGTGCCGCTATCGACGACGACCGCCGGAGACTTCGATCCGGCAGGTGGGATCGCCTACATCGTCGCCCAAACCCCGGGGATGGCTGGGGGATCCACCACCACAATGGGATCAAGGCTGGAAGCGGGGAGCTACGTATTTATCGCCGGTGGCGTGGACGCCGAGGGCAATGGCCACTACGGCAATGGCGTGTTCGCCGAGTTCACGGTGGAGTAGAAGGCTGAAGCGCGTGGTGCGCTAGTGAGGTTGGCAGTGCCAGGGGCGCCAGCCGCTTTCGGACCAGATCTCGAAGGCGAACTGGATGTTGCGGCTGGGGTCCATCCAGTTGTCGAAGAAGTCCGGCCAGCGACCGGAGTGGATGCTATTGATCTGGAACAGGCCGTAGTTGTTGCCGTTCGTGGCCCAGTTGCCGTCCAGGAAGCCGTTGCGGTCGAGGCCGGACTCGCAGCTGGCGACGGAGACCGCTTCGCCGCAGGGCCAGGGCATCGCGCAGATCATCGACTCGAAGGTGCCTGCGGGCTGTTGGGCAACGGCGGCGACGGCGGGGGTTGGGACGGCCGTGGGGACAGGGGCAGGAATGGCGGTCGGGGCCGGCGTTTCGGGGACAGGCGCGGGCGTTGGGGCGGCCGGCGGGCTGGGGTGAGCCGCGGCGACGCGCGCGGACCGGTCGACGGATGCGAGGCTATCCCCCCGGTCTTCCAGGACGAGCGCGCTCAACTTCTGTTCTCGGGACATCGAGCTGTCGGCCTGGGTGGCGACGGAGCTGGTGATGCCGGAGTCTCCGTCGAGGCCGATGTAGGAGCCACCGCCGAAGATGGTCGCGGCAAGAAGCAGGACGGCGAGCCGCGTGGCGATCGGCCGGATGCTGGCGCGAGAGGGGGCGAGCTCCTGGACGCGGGCGATGTGCTTGGGCTGGCGAGTAGCGATAGCGACTAGGGCGGCTGCACCGAAAACGGTGGCCGCAAACAAAAAGGCAACGAGTCGGGTAGTCATAAGAGGGGGCGACGGGGCTGGCGCCGCGGGAAGCTCTTTGGGTGCGGCCGTTTGGGTGGACGGTCAGCCGAAGAGCTTATTCAGTCAGAAGACTAAAGGGGGCTAGTACCTCCTAGGCGGGCTCTCAGCCGAAGCGCAACAACGTGGAGCGAAATGGTGGTTGCACCTCTTTGTAGCGCTGAGAATGAGGTCATTTTTGGGCTCCAGTGCGTAATCCTAGCGGACGCTTAAGTAGGGAGTCAACCCCTTGTGACACTTTTCTCGAACTTTGTCACGCCCTGTATACCTCAGTCTTAGACGTGCTCGCTCGGTATACTGAGCGCCAACGCAGGCCACGGAATCAGAACGAAAGGGACCACACTGGGCGGCATCGAAGAGATCTTCCTGGACATAGCTCGCGAGGTCTATGACGCCGTCGGCTGGCCGGGCGTCATCGCGCTGATGGCGATCGAAAGCGCCTGTATCCCCTTCCCGAGCGAGGTGATCATGCCGCTGGCAGGGTGGTTGCTTGTG
>JANLRX010000176.1:0-2265 GCA_031362025.1 Chloroflexota bacterium | reverse complement strand
TCTGCCTCGCGAGCAGCTGTTGCGGTTGCTGGAGTACCCGGTGGCCGTCGTGATCGACGAGGCGTATGCGGAGTTCGCGGGCGAGAGCGCCGTGGATCTGGTGGGCACCCACGATAACCTGATCATCGTGCGGACGTTCTCCAAGTGGGCGGGACTGGCCGGACTGCGCGCCGGGTACGCCGTGATCCCGTCGTCGCTCGTGGAGACCGTTTGGAAAGTGAAGATACCTTACAACCTCAGCGTCGCGTCCGAGCAGGCGATCTTGGCCTCGCTGGAGGACGCGCCTCTGCTGATGGAGCGCGTGCGGCTGATCGTGGAGGAACGGGAGCGGATGGCGGACCACCTGCGGAAGCTCGGGTTCGTGCGACCGTATCCTTCGGCCGGAAACTTCCTGCTGTGCGAGATCCAGGGCCACGAAGCGCGCGACGTGCGTGACCAACTGCGGAGCCAGGGCATCCTCACGCGATACTTCGACGCGCCGGGGCTGCGCAACTGCATCCGCATCAGCGTGGGCCGGCCGCACGATACAGAACGTGTGATCGAAGCGCTGGGGGCGATGCGCAATGGCTAAGCGCAACGCGAAGGTCACCCGCAAGACGAAAGAGACCGACATCACCCTTGAACTGACGCTCGATGGGAGTGGCCAGTACGAAGTGTCTACGGGGATCGGGATGCTGGACCACCTGTTGGAGTCGCTTGCGAAGCACGCGCGGTTCGACCTGCGGGTGCAGGCAAAGGGCGACATCGAGCGCGATACTCACCACCTGCTGGAGGACGTTGGGCTGGTGCTGGGCCAGGCGCTGAACGAGGCGCTGGGAGACCGGCGGGGGATTAACCGCTTTGGCGATGCGACGATCCCGCTGGACGAGACGCTGGTACTGGTGGCGCTGGACCTGGGTGGGCGCCCTTACGCCGGGGTTGATCTGCCTTTCGTGCGGGAACTTGTAGGGGAGTTGCCTACGGAGAACGTGGAACACATGATGGAGTCGTTCGCGAACGAGGGGCGGCTAAGTCTGCACGTGCAACTGCTCGCTGGCGAATCGAACGATCACCACATCGCGGAGGCGGCGTTCAAGGGGCTGGCGCGGGCGCTCCGGACGGCGGTGGCGATCGATCCGGACGCGGAGGGCGAGGTGCCCAGCACCAAGGGCGCGCTCTAGGCCTCGGCCACCTCGAAACGGAACTCTTCGATCACCGGGTTGGCGAGGAGCTTCTTGCACATCTCGGTGACGGCGGACTCGGCGGCGTCTTTCGTGGCGGCTTCGAGGCGGATCTCCATGTACTTGCCGGCGCGGACGGAATCGACGGCGGAGAACCCGAGCGAGTGGAGGCCGCCCTTGATGGTGAGGCCCGGCGGGTCGTTGACGGTTGGCTTGAGGGTGACGTAGACGCGGGCGAGGAAGGTCATGCGCCGGGGTACGCCGGGTCGGCCTTGTTCTTGTCGATCTGGCGCATGTGGTCCATCCCGTGCAGGCGCTGGAAGGCGGTCCACTCGAGGATGTTCAGGTCGCCGAACACGGGGTGCGGGAACGTCTTGTCGAGGAACTCGTTGCCTTCGAGCGCGCGGGTAAGGCGCACGATGTCGTCGAAGAGCGTAGCGATGTGGTCGCTCATCTCGGTGGCCGTCGTGGCCTTCGCCGCCTTGCCCTGGGCGGTGAGTTCGCCTTCGTCTGTCGTGCTGGGCATCTCGCCGGTCTTGGTGAAACGGCGGATCTGGCCGTTGACGCCGGTCGTCACTTCGAGGAAGTGGTTCACGACGTCCTTGGCGGACCACTCACCGCTGGGCGCGAAGTCTGCCTGCGGTTCGCTGAGGCCGACGAGGTTGCGTTGCCAGTCGGCCGCCGTCCGTTGCATCAGCGCAACGAGCGAGTCGATGCCCTTCTCCGACTGGTAGCGGCAGTACTGAATCGCTTCTTCGATTGCACCCGGCTGTAGGTTTGTCATTCGTCGTCTCCCGGTTCCAGGCCGAAGCCTTCTGTGTGCCACTTGTACGGCCGCACCATTATCGCGACCGTGTCGATGTCCATCGTGTCATGGACGTATGCGCGTCCGGCCACGTCGCCAAGATAGCGCATGGCCAGCCGCTCCCGCCAGACGTTGTCGAGCGGCCCGCCCACCCGCGCGGTGCCTTCGACGGTCACCTGCTTGTACGGGAGTTGGCTGGTGTAGATGCTCAGCGCAGCGAAGCCCTTGCCCGCGACGTTCTTGACCTTCTGGAGTTCGCGGAAGGAGCTGATCGTGAACTCCTTGCCATCCCACGCGTAC
>JANLRX010000149.1:0-8565 GCA_031362025.1 Chloroflexota bacterium | reverse complement strand
TAGCCAGTAGCCAGTAGCAAGTAGCCAGAGAGTGGGACGAGCTTCGCTCGCCCAGTTTAGACGGTGGTGTCGACGGGTTCGTCGTCGACTTCGCGGAACTCTTTGCCTTCGTCCATGATGCGGCGGAGGGCGCTGATCATCTGGGCGATGTTCAGGCCCTGGTAGACGGGGAAGCTGAAGAGCGCGGACTGGTGAACGGTGTAGGTGTTGCGGCGGCCGACGCGCTTCTTCTGGATGAAGCCACTTTCTTCTAGCTCCCGGACGATCTGATAGACGGCGCGCTCGGTGAGGTCGGTGCCGCGGGCGATTTCACGAAGGGTGGCGCGGGAGTTCTGGAAGAGGTGGGTGAGAACGAGGCCATAGTTGCTGAGGAAGTTCCACTTCTTAGGCACTGCTTTACCTCTTCTCGGCCGATATCGGTGCTTCTCGGCGATATTCCCCGTTTATTGTCTTGTAGTACCTTGACACCTTTTTCTGCCGTCCTTACGGTTAATTCTGCTCAAAAGGTGAAGGCAGATTCCGCATTGCTCCTGCTATCCACCGGAATTGGGAACTAGATGCTGGAAGCGCGAAACTACCATACGCTATATCGATATGGAATTCAGGTGTCATTATGCTCGTGACAACTGTGGCTGTCCAGTAGCCCTTTACCTACCCCATGACCACTTCTTTTCGTTCTGACACCGGCATCGGCACTGCTGCGCCGGGACTGCGCGACTTCGGCGGCAAGTACCAGGAGTACTACCCCCGCCTCTTCGCGTACGTTTATGCGAGAGTCGGCAGATCACACCTCGCGGAGGACTTGGTCTCGGACGTGTTCGAGCGAGCTTTCACGAAGGCGGACTCGCTACGGAGCGACGCGGCATTCTCGACCTGGCTGTTCACGATCGCCCGCAACGTCATCATCAGCCACATCCGTCGGTACTCACGGGAGACGCTGGTGGACCCCGAAGTGATGGGGGAGATGGCGCCGGCCACGGACTCGGTGGAGACGGAAGTGCTGCAGCAGGAAGAGCTCCAGGATGTGGCGCGGTTGGTGCGAACGTTCCCGCAGCGGGAGCAGGACATCCTGAGCTTGAAGTTCGACGCTGAGCTGCCGAACACGCAGATCTCGGAGATCATGGGGCTTTCGGAGCCGAATGTTCGGGTGATCATTTTCCGGACGCTGCGCAAGTTGCGCGATCTGATCTCCGCCGAACGCGCACGCTAAGCGACGCGTTCCCCCCGTACCCCACCCCGTTTCTGTTGTTCCGTTGAAGTGATGCTGTGCGATCGCGAAACCCAGTAGGGGCGAAGCACCCTTGTTGCCGAACGACGATTGAAAACCGTCGTCTATCTGTTGACGGAATGACAGAGGAACACGAGGGTGCCTCGCCCCTACGCCGCGGCCGGTCAGCGCAGTGCGCTCGATGGCCTCGACGGTGCCGTGTGTTTTTACCGGTGGCCGATGGCGCCGGAATCTCGTAACGCACCGATCTCATCCCACGTATACCCCGCCTCCAGCAGTACGTCTTCGGTGTGCTGGCCGAATTCGGGGGCAGGGGTGCGGATGGTGCCGGGGGTGGCGCTGAGGTTGACGGAGGGTGCGACGATCTTGAGGGGGCCGTGGGTGGGGTGGTCGAGTGTGGTGAGCATATTGTTGGCGATGACCTGCTCGTCCTTGGCGATTTCGCCGTAGTCCTGGACGATCTCGTAGATCATGTCGTGCTTGCGGAAGAGCTGCGCCCAGTAGGCGGCGGGGTGTTCGGCGATGACGGAGTCGATCTCGGCAACGAGGGCGAGGAGTTCGTTGGCGTGGGAGCGTAGCCAGTCAACGGAGAGGGCGTCGGGGCCGAGCTGGCGGCCGGTCGCTTCTTCGAGCGCGTCACGCAGGTGCGGCCAGTAGCGGCCGATCTGGGCCATCCCGAGCATGAGCCAGCGACCGTCCTTGGCGCGGTAGTGGTTCCAGAGCGGACTCGTGAGCTTGCGGGAGACGCGGGGGATAGGCGATCCGGCGTAGGTGCCGGACATGAGGTAGCTCGAGATGTTGAAGGCCTGTGAGCCGAGGATGGACTGCAGCAGCGAGCCGTCGACCTTCTGGCCTTCACCGGTGCGCTGGCGGTGGAAGAGCGCGACCATCACCCCGAAAGCGAGCTGGAAGGCGCTCACCTGGTCCGCAAGGCCGGCGAAGGTGCGGGTGGGAGGGGTGTCGGGCTCACCGGTAACGCTCATGACGCCGCCGCGGGCCTGGGCGAGAGGGTCAAGGGCGGGGCGCTCAGCGTCGGGGCCGAAGAGGCCGAAGCCGGACGCCTGGCAGTAGACGAGCGAGGGGTTGATCGCCTTCAGCGTGTCGTAGTCGACGAGCAGGCGCTCCGCCACGCCGACGCGGAAGTTCTGGATGACGAGGTCGGCGTCTTTGACGAGGCGGTAGAAGACGTCGCGGCCGGTCTCGGACTTGAGGTCGAGGACGATGCTGCGCTTGTTGCGGTTGTGGGTCTCGAAGTAGGCGTTGGCACCGCCGGGTGAGGTCTCGTATCGGACGAGGGAACGGCCGGGGTCCGGCGAGTCGGGGCCTTCGATCTTGACGACGTCGGCGCCCCAGTCGGCGAGCATGGCGGTGGTCATCGGGCCTTGTTGCCAGATGGTGAGATCGAGGACGCGGATGCCGTCAAGGGCGTTGGTCATGCGGGTATCGATTTCGTGTAGGGGCGACCTTCAGGTCGCCCGCCCAACATCGGCTGGAAGTACTGACCTCCCGAATATGGGTACCCCGCAGGTTCGTTCACCAAACCGGCTCGCACTGGATTCGCGAAGATGTACTCGGCGATCTCTTCAAGCGCTTCTTCCGCCCACACGATGCGATCGAAGTACCCCTTTTGCCACAGGACTTGGCGCGTCCGTTGCTTGTGGCCGAAGCCGGATAGCTGTTTAAAGCGCTTCATGAAGTCGATCAGGTTGCTGTGCTCACCTCCGAGGACGAGTAAGTGCAGGTGATCCGGCATGAAGCAGTAGGCGAGCGTGGTCACGTCGAATTTGGTGGCCGCCTCGTTCAGGGCGAAGAGGCACTCGCGGACGGCGGTTGGGTCCGTGAAGGCGCGATGCCGATTGTTGGTGTTGGCGGTGACCGAGTACGCGCCGCGGCCCTGGTAGAGGTCACGTGCCAGGCGGTTGGGTTTACGGCGTGGTGTAGCGTGCGGCTTCGGGGCGCTGTTAGGCGACCTTAAGGTCGCCCCTACGGGACGAGGGAGTCCCGCGGCCGGCCGCTCCGGGATGTTCACGATTGCTCCTGACGTAGCCGCTCCACCAGCCGCACCAACGACTGCCCCGCCGACGCCCGCAGCGTCACCTCCGCCAGATCCGATAGAGGCGTCTCGTTCGGGTTCACCTCGATCAGTTTGCCGCCGAGACGACGGACGTCGAGAGGGAACTGCGCCGCCGGGTAGACGACGGCGCTGGTGCCGATGAGCAGCATGGTGTCGCACTTCCAGGTCTGGTCCACGCATTCGTCCAGGGCGTCGCTCGGGATTGGCTCGCCGAACATGACGGTGTCGCCCTTGACGATGCCGCCGCAGTCCGGGCAGCTCGGGGGGAGGTCCTCGATCGGGAACTCGTCCATCGGCCAGCGGGTGTGGCAGCGGGTGCAGCGGAGCTTGGTGCGGTTGCCGTGGATCTCGGTGATGCGGGTGCTGCCGGCGCGCTGGTGCAGGTTATCGATGTTCTGGGTGATGATGTGCGCGAGCCAGCCGCCTTCCTCCATCTCGCGGAGGGCGTGGTGACCGGCGTTCGGCTCCGCGGATTCGAGGGCGGCGCGGAGTTCGCCGAGGCCGCCGGCGCCGGCAATGCGCTGCTCCCACCAGGCCTTGGGGTCGGCGGCGAAGCGCTCATAGTCGCGGAGGTCGGGTTCGCCGTGCTTGGTCCAGATGCCGTCCGGGCCGCGGAAAGTGGGGATACCGCTTTCGGCGGAGAGTCCAGCGCCGACGAGGGCGACGACGTGCTTGGAGGACGCGATGAGGGAGGTAGCGTCGTCGACGGCTTGTTCGAGTTCGGTGTCGTTCACGGTGGGGATTGTAGCAAGAGCGGTTAAGCGCAAGTAGCCGAGTGAGGGAAGTTAGCGCGAATTGTGAGCACCCGTAGTCGTTACAATGGTGCCGCATGATCACCTATCTGGTTGAGCTAGAACAAGAGGACGACGGTCGCTGGATTGCCGACATCCCGGATTTGCCGGGCGTCATGGTCTACGGCGCCATGCCAGAAGAGGCCCGCACAAAGGTGCAAGCCCTGGCCTGCGGGTTGTAGCGGACCGCCTCGAGCACGGCGAGTCGGAGAATGACCTGCTAAGCATCGCCTTTCGAGCCGCGTGACATCCTGGGGAAGCACGCGGGCGCGGCGTGTTCGCCAGTCCCTGCTGGATATCGGATGGGTATGAAACGCCAATCAGGATCGCATCAGGTGCTGGCGAAGATAGCGAAGCGAACAGGCCTTCGACCGGAAGACCTCTAAACGCCGCCTGTACTCACCACCTGAGACCTCAGTCGTGCCCGATCACCCGCTCCGGCGAAACCCTATCCCGGATCAACCGCTTCACCGCCCCCGGGTCCGGCATCGGCGCATGGTCCCGGTTCGTCGCAATCACCTCACCGTCCAGCGCCACCTCGAAGATCCCGCCCCCACCCGGCACGATCGCCACCTCGCCCAACTCCTCCCCGAACGTCGTCAACAGCTCCTGCGCCATCCACGACGCGCGCAGCAGGAACCTGCACTTCGTGCAGTAGGTGATCGTAACGCGTGGCCCGGCCATCGAGGCTAGTCGGGTTGGAACGAGTATTCGTGCCGCGCCAGCTCCGCGCCCAGGAACAGCGCCACGATGCTCGCCAGCAGGCCGATCGAGCTGATCGTGATCGAGAGGCGTCGGAGGTTGCGTGCCTCTGCCGGATCGGCGTCGGCGCGGTCAGCGAGGTCAAGCTGCCGCGGTCCCACGAACATCACGTGTATCGCTGTGAGCGCCACCGCGACACCGACCATCACCATCTTCTCCCAGAAGATGCGCGTCCACCGGATCTGGGGGTCGCCCGAGATCAAGTCGCCGGCGCTGTACCCGTCCACCTGGTAGACGTTTATCACCCCCGTAATGATGATCACGGCCAGCGCTACGAGGGTCAGATTCCCAAACCGCGTCACGAGGATCCGCATGATGCGCGTCCGCTCGCGTATGTCTTCAATCGTCCGGATCGCCGGGATCGCCGCCGCAAACATGAAGATCTGCGGCCCGATCCAAACGGTCACCGCCAGCAGGTGCAGCCAGAGGACAAATGCGTCACCCATGGCTACAGGATATGCGTCAGTCTGATCGCCTGATCACGCTCCGGCCCCACCGAGATCAGGCAAAGCGGCGTCCCCAGGATGTTCTGGATGAAGTGCACGTACTCCTGCGCTTCCTTCGGTAGGTCATCAAACGCCCGGATGCCCGACGTGTCCGTCTTCCAGCCCGGCAGCTCTTCGTACACCGGCACCGCGTTGCTCAGGTCGCTCAGCCCTGCCGGCATCGTCTTGATGATGTCCGAGCCCACCTTGTACGCCGTGCACACCTTGATCTTCTCGAACGGGTCCAGCGAGTCGAGCCGTGTCAGCACCGCCGCCGTCAGCCCGTTCAGCCGCGCCGTGTATCGCGCCGCCACCCCGTCGAACCAACCGGTACGCCGCGGCCTTCCCGTCGTCGAACCGTATTCCGGCCGCGGCCCGCCTTCGCGCAACTGCTCGCCGTCCGCGTCGAGCAGTTCGGTCGGGAACGGCCCGTTGCCCACCCGCGTGTTGTAGCACTTGTACACGCCAACTACGGACTCGATCTGCGTCGGCCCGATGCCCACGCCGATCGCCGCCCCCGCCGCCAGCGACGAAGGCACCGACGACGTCACGTACGGGTACGTCCCCGTGTCCACGTCCAGCAGCGCCCCCTGCGCCCCTTCGAGAAGCACGGTCTCGCCGTTCTCCATCGCCGTCTGCATCAGGTCGCTCGTATCAGCGACGTACGGCGCCAATCGCGCCCCGTAACCGGCGTACTCCTCCAGCACTTCCTCGAGGACAAACGGCTCGCCGTCGTACAGCCTTGTTACCACCGCGTTCTTGTACGGCACCAGGAACTCCATCAGCGACTGCAGCTCCTCGCGTTCCATCAGATCCGCTACCCGGATACCCGCGCGGCCGATCTTGTCCATGAACGCCGGGCCAACCCCGCGCCCCGTAGTGCCGATCGCGCCGTCCCCCCGCAGCTTCTCGTCCGCCAGGTCGATCGCGCGGTGCCACGGCATCAGCACCTGGCAGCGGTTGCTCACGAACAACCGGCCTTTCGCCTCCACGCCGCGCGCTTCCAGGTTGTCGATCTCGTTCAGCAGCTCTCGCGGGTCCACCATGACCCCGTTGCCGATCACGCAGATCTTGTCGCGGTAGAAGATCCCCGCAGGCACCTGGTGCAGCTTGAACTCACCAAGCTCGTTGATGATCGTGTGGCCGGCGTTGTTTCCGGCTGAGTAACGGGCCACAATGTGCGCTTTCTGCGCCAGGAGGTCTACGATGCGGCCCTTGCCCTCATCCCCCCACTGTCCACCTATAACGACTATCGCTGACATAGTAAGAGGGCCGTCTGGCGGCCCCTCCTTTCGCCCACGCACCCGCGTGGTACTTGAAATCCTGCCGTACTATACGGCGCGAGTCGCACGCGGGGCAAGACATGGGGACTGCAAGGGGGTCATGCAGGTGCCGCCGTGGGCAGCGGACGCAAAAGCAACGTAACTCCTGCCGCGAGAGCCCAGAGGGGAAGCGCGATCATCGGCATGAACAAGATGCCGAACAGCAGTAGCACCGCCGTCGCATAGCCCGTGTACGCCAGCCAGCCGGGAATGCGACGATCCTGTCGTCCTATCCGGCAGAGGCAAGCGATCGACAGCCCCGCCGCCAGCAATCCAAAAAGCAAGAACCCATACGCCAGGTGTGGAACCATCGCTCTTGTCAGTTCCGACTGCGGTTCATCAAACGCGTCGATGCTGGCGGTATAAGTGGGGAGATGCGCAGCGCCCGCCGCGGCGAGCAGTGCCGCGAATACGCCCGCTGAGGACACCGCCAACACCCGAAGTTCCTGGCTGCTCGCTGGTAGGCGCGATGAAACGGAGATTACGAAGGCCAGGAAGGCAAAGCCGGAGAGCGCGAGCAAGTAAGAGCCAATGAGGACGCGAACGCGGTTTCCGCTTTCCCCATAGAAGTCGTTGACTATTTCCTCAGAATCGTCGTGGCCGGGGTCGTCCAGGATGAGCGAACCAGCCACAAAGAGGATCGCGAACGCGACGCCTGCAAAGCCGGGAAACCAGGATGGCATGAACCCCTCCCATCGATGATGTTTGCCGAATTGTAAGCGATAGCGTCCTTACGAGCCGTTTTAGGCAGCGGAACACGCCAAACAAAGGTTGTCTCACCGGCGTCTTCCTCTGTAAAATGAACGTTAACAACCAGCGGCCCCGTCCGCCGCTGCATTGGCCACCCATGACGATAAGAACAGCAAGTCAAACCGGCCTCAAGGCGGGCGCCGCCGTCTGGCGCAACGGCGTCTGCGACCTCCTCATGATCGCCGCCGCCTTCATGCTGTACAACGTCGTCCGCACCGGCTCTGCCAACCAACAGATCGCGGCCACGTATAACGCCGTTGACCTCGTAAAGCTCGAGCGCACGCTTGGCATCGCTCAGGAGAACAGCTCGCAGGGCCTCATCCTCTGGAGCAGCGAGCTCATTACGCTCTTCAACACCATCTACACCTACGGCCACTTCTGGCTCATCGGCACCGCCGCCATCTGGCTCTTCATCCGTCACCGCGAGACGTTCACGCTCTTTCGCAACGCCATCTTCATCTCGGGCGCGATCGGCCTCGTCTGCTACAACCTCTTCCCGCTCGCCCCCCCGCGCCTCCTCCCCGGAGAGTTCGGCGCCGTCGATACCCTCCGCCTCTACTCCTCCGTCAACTACGAGAACTCCGGCTGGGCCGTCAACGAGTACGCCGCCATCCCCAGCCTCCACGTTGCCTGGAACCTGCTGATCTCCCTGGCCATTGCCTCCGTCGTCGAGAATCGTCTAGTGCGGGTCTGGGCGTTCTGTATGCCGCTCGTCATGACGATCACCGTCGTCCTCACCGGCAACCACTGGATCCTCGACGCCGTCGCTGGCTACGCCGTCGGCGCAATCGGCCTCGGCATCGCCGTCCTCTGCCGCCGCTCGGGTTGGCGCGTCCGCCAGTTCCTCATCCCCGAACCGTCCCAACCCACCGTTTCAGCGTAGCGTCCTTCCAGGTCGCCACGTACTTGGAACGCGGAAGGCGCGGAAAAGCGCAGAAGACGCGGAAAGTAACATTTTTATCTCGACTCTTTGTTGTCAGAGAGGGATGCTATCGTTGATGGCGCAATCACTTCCGATCGACCGGCCGAACTACCCACACTTTGACCTTTCGCATCGAGTCATTGGCGCAGCCATCGAAGTGCACAAGTCGATGGGGCTGGGTTTTCTAGAGAAAGTATATGAAACGGCGCTCTCGATCGAGCTCTCAGATCG
>JANLRX010000480.1:0-5462 GCA_031362025.1 Chloroflexota bacterium | reverse complement strand
GTCGCCCACCCAGATCGCGTCCGAGCCCTGGGTGTCGTTCTGGACCTGGATCGACAGCTCGTAGAGTCCGTCCGCCAGGCCCAGCTCCTCGTCGAAGATGCAGACCCACCAGTTGCCGCTGGGTCCGCCCACCCACGTGTCGCCGAGGATGCTGCCCGCCTCGTGCTGCTCCCCGTCGACGAACCAGATGGCGTCCCATTCCATGCCGTCTTCCATGCCCTCGTAGTCCCAGAAGGCGCAGACCTGTCCGGCGCCGCTCGGCAGCACCTTGACCACGTCGGTCGGCTCATTGTCGTCGGTGACTTCTGGCGAGAAGACCAGGTTGCTCAGCGCGATGTCACCGGTGTCGAATCCGCCGCTCGGCGTCTCCTCCACGTCTTCGATATCGTAGTACGGCGAGACGTACTCATCGTTGTCTTGCACAGCCTCGATCAGGGCGAGGGCCAGCTTGACCGGCCGGATACCGTTAATGAACCCGCCCACGGATACGCATGAGTCGTTCTCATCTGTGAAGCCATCGCCGTTGGTGTCCTCCAGGATGCGGCAGTCCACGAACTGTGAGTCCGACCCGGAACCGACGACGGTCGGAACGCCGATCAGCTCGCCGTCTTCGTTCACGGCCAGCCCGCCGCTGTTTCCGCCGGCGATCGTCGCGTCGGTCTTGATCCAGGCCCTGTCGCCTACACTTCGGTCCGAAGTGAAGCCGGACACCGAGCCGCGGGTGAAGGTGATCGTCTCGCCCCCGATGCCGGGGTAACCCAGCACCCGCATCTCGTCCCCGATCCCCACTTCATCCGAGTCGCCGAGGGACACGAACGGGAAGTCCTCCAGAACCGTGCCACCGTCGATCTCCTCGGTGATCTCGATGACCGCGAGGTCGAGTGCGTAGTCTACGGCCCGGATCTCCGCCGCGTACTTCATGTTTGGCGGCGAGTCCTCGTCTTCGGTGATGCCGATGCCCAGGGACTCGTACTCGTCGTACCGCGTGTCCACGACGTGCGCGTTCGTGAGGATCAGCCCGTCCTTGGTGATGATCGTCCCGGAGCCGTGCCAGACAGGGATGCCGTCGTCGTCCAGCGCGAATACCTCCACCACCGCCTTCGCCAGGTCGGAGACCCCTACCGGTTCGCCTTCCTGCGAAGGCTCTGCTACCGGCGTTTCGCTCGTGTCGTCGTCATCGTCGTCGTCGCCCCCGCCACCGCAAGCCGAGACAGCGACGAGCAATAGCGCGAGGGAGAGCAGTATCATTAGCCAACGCAGTCGCATATGAACCTTCCTGTTCGGCATCGGACGGGGATGGGTTAGCAGTTGCATTGTTTCAAGTCGCCGATATTCGGTCAACGAATTTGCCGGGCGATCAACAAATGGAGGAAATATGACCCAACGATGGGACACTGTAGACGTAGATAGCAGCGCCATGCGGTGCTACATCAGCCTGCCGGAAGGCGCCAGCGCTCCCGGCGTCATCGTCATCCAGCACGCGGGTGGTGTTGACGACTTCATCCGCGGCATGTGCGACCGGCTGGCCGAGGCGGGCTTCGCGGTCGTCGCGCCGGACCTGTACCACCGCGAGAACCCGAACACCAGCGACGACCCGATGACGAGGATGGGCCGCCTCCGCGATGACTGCATCGTGGCTGATGTGAACGCCGCCGTGGACCACGCCAAGTCCCTGCCGGAGATCGACGGCGAGAGACTGGGCATCACCGGCTTCTGCATGGGCGGCCGGGTGTCGTATCTGATGGCCGCGGAGAACGCTTCGTTTAGCGCGGCGGTGGTCTTCTACGGCGGGAACATCATGGCGGCCTGGGGAGACCGGCCGCCTCCGTTCGATCTGACCGACCGGATCAGTTGCCCGATCCTTGGTCTGTTCGGGGAGGACGACCCGAACCCGAACCCGGCCGATGTCGCAAAGATCGACGCCGAGATGACCCGTCTGGGTAAGCCGCACGAGTTCCACAGCTACGCCGGTGCCGGCCATGCCTTCACGAATGCGGGCCGTCCGAGCCACCGTCCTGAAAGCGCGGCGGACGCCTGGGAGCGCTGCCTCGGCTGGTTCAACCGCCACCTTCGCGGATGACCGTCCCGACTCTGAAGGTCGTCATCGCGTGGTCGGACCGCCGCAACCTCTGCTCTACGATCTTCGATGCGCTCGGCGACACCGTCCCACCAGTCGACCTTCGCCGCGCTGGCGACGACGCGATCATCGTGTACACCGCCGATGACCCAGAGAAGCTGCGCAACCGCCTCTCGCACCTCGTGACGGATAACGAGGGGCTGCTCGTCGCCGAGTTCGAGAAGTGGTCTGGATACGGAAAGGCCCTGGACTCGGTGTGGCTCCTCGCTCGGGGCCACTAGTCCAGGGCCTTCGTTTAGCGGCGACTAAGAGCTGGCGCCGGAGCCGTTCGCGTCCGCAGGTGGGGTGTTACCAGCAGTCGACTTGGCGCGCTCCTTGGTGCTCTCGGCCAGGTCGTGGGCTTCCGTTCGGGCCTCTTCAACCGTCTGGCCGAAGCGCTCCTGGGCGTGGGAGACGGTCGATTGGGCGCGGCTCTTCGCCTCGTCCACAGTTGCCTTCGCCTGGTCCTTGACCTCGGTGACCTTGGCCTTCGCGCCTTCCGGCATGCTGTCCGCCCCGGACCGGACGCGCTCGCCCAGCATCTCGCGTCGCTCACGGCCCTTGCTCGGGTCCAGCAGGTACATGATCGCCGCGCCGAGCGTGATTCCGAATAGTAATTTGAACATGGGATACTCCTTCGCTTTCTTGTGGTCTGTCGGACACAGCTTACGCGGTCGGCGGTTGCGCGGAAGTTAAGACAGGATATCCATTCAGTTGCAAAAGCATTCCGCCCTCACCATTGGTGAACGTGGGCTGCTACTGCGCGCTCGCCGATTGCCCTTCGTCCACCGCGCGCCACAACTCCCGGTCCGACTTAAGCAGCCGCAGCAGTTGGCTCGTCGTGATGCCGAGGGCCTTCGCCGCACCCGCGTAGCTGCCCTCCGCAGTCGCCAGGGCATCGAGGGCGACCGCGGCGATCAGCGGGAAGTTCCGGTTCTTCGTGTTCAGCGGGAGCGAGGTGCCCTTGCGTTGCGCGATCAATTCGGGCACCAACTCCGGCGCTGCGAGATCGAACGGCGCCCGGACTTCGAAGGCGATGCGTTCGCGCAGCCGCTGCAGGGCGTGCGTGCGGTTCTCCGCCTGCGACCGGCGTTCCGCTGCGTGAGCGGTGACTCCGCTGGGGGCGTGGTGCAGTCGGACCGCCGTCTCGACCTTGTTCCGGTGCTGGCCTCCGGGGCCGCTGGAGCGGTAGTGCTCCTCGCGGCACTGGCGCAGCAGTTCGGCGTCGGTGGCGCGGAGCCAGGCGTTGCGGGTCGCGGCGTCCTTCATCGCCGAAAGTATGGCACGGAAGGGCGATTGTGCAATTCGTCACAAAGAAGGACAATGATCCTGCGGTACATGAAATCCGTACGACCGTCATAAGGGAGGTTCACATGATCCTCGTAGCAGGTGGAACAGGGTTTGTTGGGGGTGCGATCGTGCGGGAGCTTGTGCGCCGCGGCAAGAAAGTCGTCGTGCTCACGCGCAACACCCAGCGTTCCCTGACGCGCTTTCCCGGGCTCGATGTCGAATACCGCGAGGGCGACGTCACCGATCCTGCGACGTTGCCGACGGTGATGCAGGGCGTCGAAGCCGTCGTTGGCGCGCAGCAGTTTCCGAACTCACCGATCGAGAACCCCGGCAAGGGGTACACGTTCGAGAACGTGGACGCGCTCGGCACCGAGAACCTGGTCGCCGCAGCGAAACAAGCCGGCGTGCAGCGCTACGTCTACCTGAGCGGCGCCGGAGCCGCGCCCGAAGGCCGGCACTGGTTCCGGGCCAAGTGGCGCGCCGAGACCGCCGTCCGCGAAAGCGGGATGACGTGGACGATCCTCCGCCCTTCCTGGGTCTACGGCCCGGAAGACGACTCGCTCAACCGCTTCCTCGGGATGTCGAAGTTCCTGCCGTTCGTGCCGCAGATCGGCAACATCGGCAAGCAGAAGATGCAACCGGTGTTCGTCGATGACGTGGCGCGCGCAGCCGCCGAGTCACTCGCCAACTCCGCAGCGGCCAACCAGCTCTTCGAGGTCGGCGGCCCGGAAGTGCTCTTGATGAAGGACGTGGTGAAGACCGCTCTCGCCGCCGCCGGACGCAAGCGCATCATCCTCCCCGCGCCGACGTTCGTGATGAAGCTGATGGCTTCGTTACTGCAGTTCGCACCCGGTAGGCCGTTGACCCTGGGCGCCGTCGATTTCATCACCGCTGACGCCCTCGCCGATCCGAAGGAGATCGAGGCCAAGCTCGGCCTGAAGATGACGCCGCTTCGTGAGGGTCTAGCGACGTACATGGGGAAGAAGTGACGCGCGTCCTCGTCGCCGGGGCAACAGGGTTCGTCGGGCGACGTCTCGTGTCGGCGCTGGTCGAGCGTGGCCACGACGTCCGGGCGCTCGTCCGCCGCGATCCTCCCGCAGGGTCGCTTGCGGGCGCGGAGCTCGTTCGGGGCGACGTTCTCGATGAAGCGGCGATGGAGAGCGCGCTGACGGGTGTCGACGTGCTGTACTACCTCGTCCACTCGATGTCGTCCGCAGGCGAGTTCGAAGAGACGGACCGCCGCGCCGCGACCATCACCGCAGACGTGGCGAAGCGTGTCGGCGTCAAGCGAATCATCTACCTCGGCGGCCTGGGTACTGATAGCGCCGAGTTATCGCCCCACCTCGCCAGTCGTGCCGAAGTCGCCCGCGTACTGGGCTCGACAGGCGTCCCGGTCACCACGCTACGTGCCGCCATCATCCTCGGCTCCGGTGGCGTTTCGTACGAAATGCTGCGGCACCTGGTGGAGCGTTTGCCCGTCATGATCACTCCACGCTGGGTAAGGACCCGCAGCCAGCCCATCGCAATCGATGACGTCATCGCCTATCTGATCGGCTGCATCAAGAACGATGCGACCGCGGGACGCACCCTGGACATCGGCGGCCCGGAAGTCCTCACATACCGCGAGATGATGACGCGCTTCGCCGCCGTGGAAGGCAAGCGGAGGTGGATCATCGGCGTACCAGTGCTCACGCCCCGCCTCTCCTCTTACTGGGTAAATCTCATGACGCCGGTTGCTGCCTCCGTGGCCAGGCCGCTCATCGAAGGGCTCAGGAACGAGGTTGTCGTCACGGACACTTCGGCGGAGATGATCCCTGTCGAACGGACCGGCTACGACGAGGCCGTGCTGAAGGCGCTGGTCGAAGCCCTGCCCGAGCGGCTCGAGTCGGGAAAGGTGGTTGGCATCGTTCCCGAGGTCGCCAATCAAGCGTTCGCCCTCGGCAACGCCCAACGCCGGCCAGGCGTAGTCCTCGAGGCCCGCGCTGTCCTCGTGGACGCCCCCGCGGGCCGAGTCTGGGACGCAATCGCAGCGCTCGGCGGCGAGAACGGCTGGTAT
>JANLRX010000096.1:0-2534 GCA_031362025.1 Chloroflexota bacterium | reverse complement strand
GTTGCCTGGGCGAGGCGCCGGCAGGCCTCGTACTCAGGCGCAACCTGCGGGCGCTCACCGGGCAAGCGCTTCACCTTGACGGCGGCGGGGCCGAGCGATGACTCGAACTTGATGACTTCGCGGTCGGCTTCCCAGCGCTGCACCGGGCGGACGCGCACGCCGAGGGTGCTGGTCTCGCGGAGGAGTAGACGGGCAACGCGCTCTTCGTCGGCCTCCGAGCAGATGACGGAGAGCATGACGGCCGGTCGTCCCTTCTTCATCTGGATGGGCTGGAACCAGGCGTCGGCAGCGCCCTCTGCGAGCAGCTTTTCCTGCACGTAGGCCAGCGCTTCGGGCGTCATGTCGTCGATGTTGGTCTCGATGACCAGCATCGGGCGCGTCTCTCGGTCGGCCGAGCTTTCACCGAGCCAGAGGCGGAGGACGTTCGGGCGTCCCTCCGGATCGCGGGTGCCGGCGCCGTATCCGACCTGCTCGATGGTCATGGCGGGGCGGGCGAACGTGGCGAGCGTGGTCACGATAGCGGCGCCCGTGGGGGTCACGAGCTCGCCACGGGCGTCTGTCTCGCGGATTGGGGCGCGGGCCGAGGCCACGAGCTCGAGGGTGGCGGGCGCGGGGATGGGGAGGCGTCCGTGCGGGCCGTTTACTTCGCCCTCGCCGAGGGGGAGCGGTGAGCAGTACAGCGATTCCGCGCCGAGGATACGGAGGCCAGCGACCGAGCCGACGACATCGACGATGGCATCGACCGCTGCGACGTCGTGCATGAGGACGGATTCGGGTGACGTCCCGTGCACCTTGGCCTCGGCTTCGGCGAGACGGCGGAAGACGGCGCTGGCGCGCTCCTTGTCGGAGTCAGGGAGGCGCGCGTCGGCGATTATCGCGAGGATGTCGGGAAGGGTGCGAGCCGGCTGCTCTTCGGTGACGTCGACTATGGCATGCGTGGCGGCGATGCCAGCCCGTGTCACCTTCTCCGCGGCGAGGGTGTATCCCGCGATCGGGATCCCCTTCAGCGCACTGTGCAGGTCATCGAGGGGGAGGCCAGCGTCGAGCATTGCGCCGAGCAGCATGTCGCCGCTGACGCCGGAGAAGCAGTCGAGGTAGGCGATCCGCACGCTATTCGCCCACCCAGGACTGGCGGTTGATGACGGCGGCCACGTAGCCTGCGCCGAAGCCGTTGTCGATGTTGACGACAGTGACGCCGGCGGCGCAGGCGTTCAGCATGGCGAGCAGCGGGGCAAGGCCGCGGAAGCTCGCGCCGTAGCCGACCGACGTGGGGACGGCGATGACGGGCGCGGAGACGAGGCCGGCGACGACACTGGGGAGGGCGCCCTCCATCCCGGCGACGACGACGATAGCCTTCGCCGCACGCAGGCGTTCGGCCTTATCGAGCAGGCGGTGGAGGCCGGCCACGCCGACATCGTACATCTGGTCGACCGCCGAGCCCATGAGTTCGGCGGTGACTCGCGCCTCTTCGGCAACGGGGAGATCGGCGGTGCCAGCACAGCAAATGGCGACGCCGGGGCGTTTCGCTTCGCGGGCGCGGTCGACGGTGATCGCCCGGGCGGTGACGTCGTACTTCGCGTCGGGCACTCGCTCGCGGACGAGACGGTAGGCTTCGGGGTCGGCGCGGGTGACGAGCAGGCGGTCACTTCGAGCGGCGAGCTTCTCAGAGATCGCGGCGATCTGTTCGGGGGTCTT
Source organism: Chloroflexota bacterium (assembly GCA_031362025.1). Taxonomy (GTDB): domain Bacteria; phylum Chloroflexota; class Dehalococcoidia; order SM23-28-2; family RBG-16-64-32; genus DATKKM01. The sequence continues at coordinate 839 of JANLRX010000096.1, read as the reverse complement.
GCCGATGCCGAGGACGACTTCCGGGAAGCCGGTACGCAGGGCGCGGTGGTGGTCCAGTGAGGCGAATCCGAGGTCTTCGTACGGCAAGTCGCGCAGGGAATCAAGGGCGTCGTCCACCGAAAGCGCGCCTTCACGTAGCGCCTCAAGCATCTCTCTCAGCCGTTGTTCGTCGATCGCAGTGCTCCTTCCGCCCTGCGATTGTACCGTCAGACCGAGAAGTAGATGACGATGAACGCGCCGGCAAGCACCCGGTACACCACAAACGGCAGGAACGACTGCGTCTGGACGAGGCGCATCAGGTAGGCGATGCTTAGCCAGCCGACAAGCGCGGACGTGATGGCTCCCGCCAGGATGATTCCGAGGTCATCCTTTAACACGCCGTCAGATGCGGCCTCCGAGAGCTTGAGGAGGGCCGCGCCGCCGATAGCGGGGGTGGAGAGCAGGAACGAGAACCGCGCCGCTTCCTGGCGATTGAGGCCGCGGAAAAGGCCAGCGGTGATCGTGATGCCGGAGCGGGAGACGCCGGGCACGAGCGCGACCGCCTGGGCGAGACCGATGATAACGGCGTCCAGCACCTTCGTCTGACCGAGGGATCGGTCGCCGCGGGTGTACCGTTCGGCGGCGAAGAGGACGAAGGCGAAGACGATCAGCATCGCGCCGACGACAACGGGGTCGCGGATCTCCTCCTCGACACGATCGGCGAAGAGGGCGCCAACGATGGCGATTGGGACCGAACCGATGATGATGAGCATGAGGGAGTGTGCGTCGTGGCCTTCGTCGACGGCGGTGCCCACGCGGTCACCGGTGAGCCAGCGGAGGCCGCTGCGGGCCATCCGCAG
>JANLRX010000082.1:0-6198 GCA_031362025.1 Chloroflexota bacterium | reverse complement strand
CAGCGACGCCAGGATCGAGATCAGCACCATGCTCGTGAACTCACCTAGCTGGAACATCGACCAGCGGATCCCGGAGTACTCAACCGTCGCTCCACCCACAACCTCCGACTCCGCCACCGGGATGTCGAACGGCTGCCGGTAAAGCTCCGCCAACCCGGCGATCATGAACACGATGAACCCCAGCGGCTGGTAGACGATCCACGGCGTGTCATCCTGGTACTCGACGATCAGGCTCAAGTTCAGCGTGCTCCCCAGCATCGCGATTCCCACGACCGAAAGGATCAGCGGAATCTCGTAGCTGATAAGCTGCGCTCCCGCCCGGACGCCGCCAAGGAGCGCGTACTTGTTGTCGGAACCCCAGCCCGCCATCACGAACCCGACGATCGAGAGCCCAGATACGGCGAGGATGTAGAACAGGCCCAGCCCCATGTTCCGGATGAAGATGTCCGCCGTGAACGGCAGCGCCACGATCGCCATTATCACCGGCACCACGATCACGAACGGCGCCAGCTCAAACGTCCAGCGGTCCGCCTCGCGCGGCCGCACGTCTTCCTTTGTCATCAGCTTGATCGTGTCGGCGACGCCCTGCAGCAACCCGATCGGCCCCACGCGCATGGGCCCGAGACGCTGCTGCAGCCGCCCGATCACTTTGCGCTCTAGCCACGTCAGAAGGATCACGCCCACCGGCAGCAACAACGCCACGATGCCCAGCCGGGCAACGGCGTCGAGCCACGGGTTGTCCGCAATGGCGTACAGCACTACCGGTCCACCTCGCACAACACGATATCCGTCGATCCCAGGATCGTAATCACGTCCGATACGTAGTGGCCGATCGACATCTCCCGCAGCGGCGAGATGTTGCAGAACGAAGCACCGCGCACCTTGTGCCGGTACGGCTTCTCGGTCCCCGTGGACACCAGGTACACGCCGTACTCGCCGCGCGGGCTCTCCACTCGCATGTAGATCTCGCCCGCCGGCACGCGGAGGATGCGCTTCATCCCCTCGGCCATGATCGGGCCTTCCGGCAACGCGGCCAGCGCCTGCTCCACGATCCGAGCCGACTGCTTCATCTCCTCCAGCCGCACGATCAGCCGGTCGTACACGTCACCCTGGACGCCCACCGGAATGTCGAACTCAAAGCGGTCGTAGATCGAGTACGGCTCCGCGCGCCGGATGTCGTGGTCGATCCCGCAGGCGCGGAGCATCGGGCCGCTCAGGCCCCAGTTGATCGCCTGCTCGCGTGACGTCGGCGAAAGGCCGCGGCACCGCGCCAGCACGACTTCGTTGCCCATCATCAGGCCTTCGAGGTCCTTGATGCCGCTGCGGATCACCTTGACCATTTCGGTGCAGCGCTCCTTGAAGTTCTCGGGCACGTCCCAGGCCACGCCGCCGGGGCGGAAGTAGTTGTACATCATCCGCTCGCCGGTGATCTCCTCGAAGAACCCCTGGATCGTCTCTCGGTCCCGGAACGCGTACATGAACGATGTCCCGAAGAGCCCAATGTCCGTCCCGAACGCGCCGACGAACATCAGGTGACTCGTCACGCGGTTCAACTCTGTCAGGATCACCCGGATGTGCTCCGCGCGCTCCGTCGGCACGATCCCGCCGAGCTTCTCCACCGCCATCACGAAGCAGTGCTCCGTGTTGAACTGCGCCAGGTAGTCCGTCCGGTCGTGGTAACCAATCGCCTGCCGGAAGTCGCAGTTCTCGGGCAGCTTCTCGTTGCCCCGGTGCATATACCCAATAATCGGGTCCAGATCCACCACCACTTCGCCGTCCACCTGCAGCAGCATCCGAAACACACCGTGCGTCGCCGGGTGCTGCGGACCAACGTTGACGTTGATGTCAACGGTATCCAGGTCTCGTTCGATCGGGATTAGCGTCTCGCGGGCCATCAGCTACCCAGCTCCTCGGAAAACTTCCGCAGCGCTTCCGCCACGTACTTCTTTTCGTCTTCGGTCGACATGCCCTGCGCCCGAGCGTCGGCGCGCGCCTTCGTGATCAGCTTCGCCTTCGCCTGCGCCAGCTCGATCCGGGACATCGCGGGCTTCGCGGGCGCTGCTGCCGCCGGAGCACCGCCGCCACCACCTGCCTCCAACTTCGCGGAGAACTCCTTGAGCTGCTCAGCCACGTACTTCTTCTCGTCTTCGGTGGACATGCCCTGCGCGCGAGCGTCTGCCCGCGCCTTCGTGATCACCTTCGCCTTGGCCTGCGCCAGTTCGACCTTCGTCATCGCGGGGGCCGCGGCGACACCACCGGCCTGTGGTTGGCTCGCCAGCTCTTCCTCGAACTTCGCGAGCGCCGCCGTCACAGCCGCCTTCTGGTCCACGTCCGAGAGCCCCTGCGCCCGGGCCTCGTCGCGGGTCTTCTTGATGATCGCGGCCTTCTGCTGCGCGATCTGGATCTTCATCGCCTTCTCGTCCATCACCGGCTCGGTGCCGGTTGCCGCCGCCATCTGCGTCTTCGCGTCCTCGATCGCCTGTAGATAGTCCTCCTGCCACTCTTCGATCTCGGCCAGCGGGTGGCTCTTCAGCAACGGGTAGTACCCCAGGCCTTCCTCCAGCAACAGCGGCCGCAGGTCTGGGTGGCCATCGAACACCATCCCGTACATCTCGTGCGTCTCGCGCTCGAGCCAGTTCGCCGCCGCCCACATGTCGCTCACAGTCGGGATGTGCGTGTCCCCGGCGGGGCACCGCACCTTCACCGCCAGCGAGTGCTTGTGGGTAAACGAATACAGGTGGTACACGGACTCAAGCTCCGTGATGTAGTCCACTCCGGACTGGCAGCGCAGGTAATCGAACTTTAGCCGCTCGTCCCGGAACAGCGTCTCCATCACCCGCCGGAAGTCGTCCCGCCGCACGACGATGCATTCGTCCATCGGCGTCATCACAATCTCGAACGCCACCCCCGGCAGCGCCTGCTGCACAAGCGTGATCACCGGCCCCGGCGTCGGAGCGGGCGCTTCCTGCACGGCTTCCTGGGTCACCGCTTCCGTCCGATCAGCGCGCGTTCTTCCATGATCTTCTTCTGCAGAGCCATGAACGCGTCCATCAGCGCTTCCGGCCGCGGCGGGCACCCCGGGATATACACATCCACAGGGATGATCTTGTCCACGCCCTGAAGCACCCGGTCGTATCGGGTGTAGGGGCCGCCGTTCGTCGCGCACGCGCCCATGCTGATCACCCACTTCGGGCTCGGCATCTGCTCGTACAGCAGTTTCACGGCCGGCGCCATCTTCTTGGTGACGGTGCCGGACACGATCATCACGTCAGACTGGCGCGGCGATGGCCACGGCACGATCCCGAACCGGTCGAGGTCGTGGCGCGCCATGAACGTCGAGATCATCTCGATCGCGCAGCAGGCCAGCCCGAACGTCATCGGCCACAGCGAGTTCTTCCGCCCCCAGGCGATCAGCCAGTCCGCCGGCATCTGCATGATCCCCGGCAGCAGGCTCCGGTACGCCGCATTCCCCTGTGAGGGGTCCGCCGGCGAAGCCTCCAGGCTCTTAACGTAGTGCCGGAACGCCGGGTCCCGCGTCCCCTCGACGCCCATCGCCGGGTCGTCGCGCACCTCATAGACTTCCACAAACTGCTTGTCTACCATCGGCCTACCTCCACCGCAGCACTCCCTTCTTCCAGGCGTACAGCAACCCGAAGCCCAGGATGCCGATGAACGCAATCATCTCCCAGAACGCCGCCTCGCCAATCGCGACGAAGCTAATCGCCCACGGGAAGAGGAACACGGCCTCGATGTCGAAGATCAGGAAGAGGATCGCCAGCAGGTAATAGCGGAAGTGGATCTGCGTCTGGCTGCGGCCAATCGTGAGCATGCCGCACTCGTACGTGGCGGCCTTCGCCTCGGTCTTCTGCCGCGGCGACAGAACGAGGTTACCGATCAGCGCGGAACCAACGAGAATAACCCCGAGGATTGCGGCGATGAGAACGGCTATGTAGTCAGAAAAAAGCTCGCTGATCAAAGGCCCTCGGTCCTTGTGTTAACCATTTGTGCCTTTCGCCACAAGCGATGCTAGCACGCGCACTCTTTAATCGCTACAAGACACGCCCTCAGTGATTCGCGCCTCCGTTATGTATTCATAACGCAACGCTTTTGTTATGCCGATAGGCCCCGCCTGTTATCACTATGCCAGCCGTCCACTGCTACCGTGTGTCCCGAGCTCCCGCGCTAAGGTCCCATCGCCGCACCCCCGCACGATGACCCCTTCCGGGAGCCTTTTCTTTGTAATGCGCACGGCATGTTCCTGCGCCCCCCCGCAAGGTCTACCCGCCCTGCCAGTAGCTAGAGTGAGCACATGGTACAAACACACACCTCCACCCGCCGCGAACCCATTGAAATCCAGCGCCCCAACTCGGACGTCGACTGGTCGCTTCTCTCGGCCCAGGGCCGCGTCCTGTTCTACATCGCCCTCTGCCCCACGTGCAGCGTCCAGGAGATCGCCGTCGCCCTAGACCTCACTGAGCGTTCCGTCTGGGGCATCATCCGTCTCCTCCGCAGCAACGAGATGCTACGCCTGGACAAGGACGGCCGACGCCACCGCTACCGGGTGAACCTCGACGCGCCGCTACTTCACCCGACCATTCAGGGCCTCACCCTTCGCCCCGTCCTCGGCGAAATCGCCGCACGAAGCGCCGACGTGCCCAACGAGAACTGCGTCCGCATCACCTGATCCGATTCCAAACACCAAATCGCCCGGCCGGCCGGTTCCCTTGCCCCGCGCCTCCACGCCATGCATTCTTGACCCCGATGTTTTCGCTCGATGGCCTGACCGTGCGTCTCCCTGGCGTCATCCCCAACTCTCCGTACGGCGGCGGGGCTGAGATGATCGAATGAAGGTCCACCTGGTTGACGGGACGTATGAGCTGTTCCGGTCGTTTTACGGCGCGCCGAGTGCGAAGGGGCCGGACGGGGCGGAGGTTGGGGCGACGCGCGGGATCGTGTTGACGCTGCTGCGGCTGCTGGGTGAGGACGGGGCGACGCACGTGGCGGTGGCCTTCGATCACGTGATTGAGTCGTTCCGGAACGAGTTGTTCGCGGGGTACAAGACGGGCGAAGGGATCGACCCGGATTTGTGGCGGCAGTCCCCGCTGGCGGAACGGGCGGTGGAGGCGATGGGACTGGCGATGTGGCCGATGGTGGAGTTCGAGGCGGACGATGCGATGGCGGCGGCGGCCGCGAAGTACGCGGCTGACGAATCGGTGGAGCAGGTGGTGCTGGCGACGCCGGACAAGGACTTGATGCAGTGCGTGCGCGGCGACCGCGTGGTGGGCTGGGACCGGCGCCGGCAGTTGGTGCTCGACGAGAAGGCGGTGATCGAGAAGTTTGGAGTGCCGCCGGAGTCGATACCGGACTACCTGGCGCTGGTGGGAGATTCGGCCGATGGTCTGCCGGGGATACCGGGATGGGGGGCGAAGGGTTCGGCCGCGGTGCTGGCGCGGTACGGGCACCTGGAGGCGATCCCGGACGACGCGCGCTGGTGGGACGTTGCCGTACGTGGCGCGGACAGGCTGGCGAAGAGCCTGCGGGCGGAGCGTCAGAACGCGATGCTCTACCGGACGCTGGCGACGCTGCGAGAGGACGTGCCGATCGCGGAATCGGCGGCGGAGCTGGAGTGGCGCGGGGCGGACCGGGAGCTGCTGACGGTGCTGTGCGCGGAGATCGGCGCGCCGGGGTTGGTGCAGCGCGTGCCTCGCTGGCGAGCCTAACCGCCGGACTGCACGGCCCAGATGTGGACGGGGTCGGCGATGCCCTTGAGTTCGTGTTCGCCGCGGTCTTCGAAGGTGACGCCAGCGGAGGTGCGGGCGAGCGATCGTACGGTGTCCGACACGAGCACCTCGCCGGGGGCCGAGGCGGCGCTGATCCGCGCGGCGATGTTCACGGCCCCACCGAAGACGTTGTCGTCTTCGCGGATGACGTCGCCGGCGTGGATGCCGAGGTGGAGGGGGAGACCGATCTCGGCGCCGGCGTCCCGGCAAGCGGTGGCGGCGGCGATGGCCTGGGCGGCGCTGGTGAAGACGGCGAGGACGCCATCGCCGAGTAGTTTGCCTTCGATGGCGGTGCCGTTGGCGGCGCGGATGGCGGCGCGCATAGCGGTGTCGAGATCCCGGGCTTTGGCGCGGAAGGCGGCGTCGCCGAGTTGTTCAGTGAGGAGGGTGGAGTCGACGATATCGGCGAAGAGGATGA
>JANLRX010000049.1:0-5251 GCA_031362025.1 Chloroflexota bacterium | reverse complement strand
TGATCAGCAGCGAAAGGTGCGAGCCCGGAATGTCCACGCCCTCCCAGAAGCTCGATGTGCCCAGAAGCACCGTCTCCGGGTCGCCTCGCAGCGCCCGCACGAGCTGCCGGGGTGACCCATCGATCCCCTGCCCCAGCGCCGTGATCCCTTCGTCTCGCAGCGGCCCGTTCACGAGGAAGTGTGCGGCCCGCAGCATCGCGTGCGAGGTGAACAACACCAGCGCCCGCCCCCGCGACGCCCGGCAAAGGTCGACTATCGCCCCGCCCAGCGCGTCGAGGAACATAGGCGAGTTCACGTCCGGCATATCGCGTGGGATCAGCACCATCGCCTGCCGCCGGTAGTCGAACGGCGAGCCCAGCGCCAGCGTCTCGCAATCTTCGAGGCCTAATCGCTGTTGCAGGTACGTGAAGCCGCCCTGCGTCCGCAGCGTCGCCCCTGTCAGGATCACGGACTTGCGGTCGTTGTAGAGCCCGCTCTGTAGCAGGTCCGCCACCTCCAGTGGCACCCACGCGACGACGATGCCCTCGCCGCCGCGATCCGTTTCCAGCCAGACGATGCGCTGCGGGTCGTCCGCCTCGATCGCCCCCGCCATCCCGGCCAGCACATCGATCGACTCCTTGAGGCAGTTCCCCGCCTCCGCCAGCACGAGGTCCTGGTTCAGCATCCCCAGGTTCTCTGCCTCGCGCAGGTTGTCCGAAAGCTTCTCCAGGTGCCCGGCGAGCGCGCTCAGCGCGACCCGCACGTTGTCCCAGGCGATCTCGATCTCAGACCAGTCCGGCTGCGCCCGGCTGGCGCGCGTGATCAGGAGCTTCTGCTCGTCACCGGGCGCCGCCTGCTGCGTGAGGAAGTTCGTCAGCAGGTCGCAGAGCGCTCTCAGGTGCGGCCGCGTGACCCGGCCGGCCTCGCGCACCGCCCCCGCGATCGCGCCCATCTCCTGGCGCGCCTGCATGATGATCGGCGACGTTCCCAGCGCCCGCTCCAGCGCCGGCGCCAGAGAATCGCAGCGGTCGAGCAGGTCGAACAGCACCTTCTCCCGCCCCGTGAACCCGAACTGCCGCGTCGCCTCGTCCTCCAGGTGGTGCGCCTCGTCGATCACCAGGTACTCGTACGGCGGCACCACGCGCCCACCCGTCGCAATGTCAGACAGCAGCAGCGAGTGGTTCACCACCACGATGTGGGAGGCCTCAGCGTTTCGCCGCGCTCGCTGCAGGAAGCATGTCCCGTCCACCACGAACGGCGAGTTGTCGTTCGAGCACTCCGCACCGTCCGCGCTCAGCCGCGCCCACACTGCCTCGTCTGCGGGCGAGAGCCGCAATTCCGCCCGGTCGCCCGTCTCCGTCTCGCCCAGCCAGACCAGGATCCGCGACGCCAGCGCCGCTTCGTCATCCGTGAGCGATGGGGTCTCCCGCAACGCGTTGAACCGGCGCAGGCAGAGGTAGTTTCGCCGCCCCTTCAACTGGCAGGCTATGACTGTCCCGGTGCCGTCGAGCGCCTGCACCGCCGGGATATCCTTCTTCGCGAGCTGCTCCTGCAAGTTGATCGTGGATGTCGACACGACAACGCGGCTGTCGTTGGCGCTCGCCAGGCAGGCCGCCGGCAGCAGGTACGCCAGCGACTTGCCGGTCCCCGTCCCCGCCTCGATCATCAGCCGCGAGCCGTTGTTGAACGCCGCCGTTACCGCCTCCAGCATGTGGCGCTGTTCCGCCCGGTCGTCGAAGTCCGCGAAGACGTCCGGCCGGTTGGCTGCGAGCGCAAAGATCCGCAACGGCTCTTCCGCAGACAACGGCACCGGATCCGATCGTGGCTTCAGCGGCCTCAGCCCCTCCGTGCACGGAGCTTTCAGCATCGGGCGTTTCACAGGCGCTCGCTGCGTCGAAAGCTCCCACGCCTCGCGGAAGAACCCGCGCCAGGCAAATCCGGTTGGAGTCAGCCACTGCGCGACCTGCGAGAGCACCTCGGACGGCAGCTCAGTCGCCCGCTCACACAGCGCCAGGAACAGCATCCGCGACGCTTCGGCGTCCGCCAGCGCCCGGTGCCGCACCGGGAATTCGATCTTCAGCGACTCCGCCAGCTCCGCCAGCCCGTACAGCCCAATCGCCGGCAACAGGATCTCCGCGAGCCGCTGCGTGTCGTACACCTCGATCGGGTGCCGCAGCCCCTGCGAATCCAGAACCGGTACGTCGAAATTGCAGGCGTTGTGGCCCACCAGGATCGACCCCGCCACAAACCGCTCGAAGTGGTCTGCCACCACCTCGAGGCCCGGCGCATCGGCCAGCTCTTCTTGCCGGATCCCGGTGAGGTTTTGCACCACCGCGGGCACGCTCCGCCGCGGGTTCACCAGCGTCTGAAAGCTGTCGATCACACCGTTCCGGGAGAACCGAACAGCCCCGATCTCAATGATCGAGTCGGTGTCCGTATCAAGACCCGTCGTCTCTAAATCAAATGCTACGTATTCAGTGTCCAATGCGGCGCAATCGTACCATCGGTGCCGCACCAAACCGCCCGATTCGTGTCAGTAGTTGTGGATACCCTCGACGCCTGTCATCCCGACCGGAGAGAACCTCCACTTTTGTCATCCCGACCGGAGCGAAGCGGAGCGGAGGGATCTGCGACCCGTACTGGTACTCATCCCGCCAACGAAACTAAGCAAACTCGGGCAACAACTCGTACGGCCGCAGCTCCCCCGCCGGCAGCCCTTGCCCCGCGTGGAACCGCTTCGCGTGCAACTGCTCCAGCATGTGCGCCTGGTCCCGCAGCTCCTCGTCGAACACCGTCACGAAGTACCCGACGCCGTTCGTCGAGTGACAGTCGCTCGCCCCAATGCCGCGCTTGCCGACCACCTTCGCCACCTTCAGCGCGAACTGGTTTTCGACCGGCGCCGTCCCCCCATTCGCCACCTCAATCTCGTCCACGATCCCGAAGATCGGCATCCGTTCCGCCGCCTCTTCCGGCGTCATCTCGAACGGCTTCTTGCCTTCCCGCCGGAAATGCACCGGATCGAAGAAGTGCCGAAACGGGTGCGCCACGATCATGAACCCGCCGACGTCGTCCAGCACCTTCCGCAGCTCTGTCGCGCGCCGGATCCCGGGCATATACGTGTCGAGCCCGATCGCAAGGATGTGCCCCATGTCCGTGGACACTTCCATCCCCCGGCTTACGAACAACCCGCTTGTCCGCCGGAACTCCACCATCTGGTGCATCTCCCAGACGCGGTCGTGCTCCGTTATGTTGATTCCGGTCAGCCCCATCCCCTTCGCGCACTCCACCAGCTGGTCCGGCGTCAGCGACGAGTCCGCCGCCCCGCGCACGGTGTGGACGTGCATATCAACAATTGTTCCGGCCATGCCCAAAGCCTAATCTATCCGCTGACCCCGAGGAATCGCGTCCGGTTTAGTGCCGTAGAGACGTTTCGGTGGAACGTCTCACAGCGCCCCGTAGCCCGGATCGGCGATTGCGCTGTCCGCACCCTCACCCACCGCCGTTCAAGCTGATGGCTGATGGCTGATAGCTACCGAGAGTCCCACACCAGCGTCGCCTCGGCCCGCCCCACCGTCCGCACCACGTGTACTCGCTCTCCGTGCCGCTGCCGGTTCAGCCGCCCTCGGATCGCCCGCGCCTCCGGTTCGCCGCTCGCCAGCGCGAACAACGCCGGCCCCGACCCGCACAGATGCACTGATCGCGCCCCCGCCTCGATCAGCCAGTCCCGGAACTTCCCGAGCCCTAGGAACTGCTCATACGCCGCTCGCTCGAACGCGTCGTAGAGCATCTCGTCCTCGATCCCACTGCCCGCCGCCAGCCGTTCGACAAGCGCCGCCGTGCGGGACCCGTCCGTGAAGTCGTCCGCTCCGAGCGCTGAGTACATCGCCCGCGTCTTCTCCGGCAGCGAGATCGCCGGTACCAGCAGCACCAGCCACGATTGCGGAGCATCCGCAAGCGGCGTCACGCGCTCGCCTCGCCCCTCCGCCAGCGCCGTCCCCCCGTGCGAGAAGAACGCCACGTCCGAACCTAGCTCCGAGCCGATCTCCGCCAACGGTTCGTCCGTGTATCCCGCACCCCAGATACGGTTCAGCGCCCGCAAGGTTGCCGCCGCGTCCGAACTCCCCCCTCCCAGGCCCGCCGCCTCCGGCACCCGCTTCCGGACGTTGATCCGCGCTCCGCGTCCGCCAGTTTGTCTGGCAAATACACTCGTCGCGCGCGCCACGAGGTCGCCCTCCGGTGGCTCTCGCCCCTCGTACGTCACCTCGATCGCATCGCTCGGCTCGAACGACAGCTCATCGTGCAACTCGATCGTTTGCATCACGGAGCGGATCTCGTGGTAGCCGTCGTCGCGCTTCCCCACCACCTCCAGCGTCCAGTTGATCTTCGCCGGCGCGATCGTCGTCAGAGTCATGCCGTGGCCGCGATGCGCCTGAACGCGAAGTAGATGTCCCGCCACTGCTCCAGCGTCAGCATCTGCGGCCTCTGGTCCCCGTCCACGCCGGCAGCCTCCAGGATCGTCGCCGCTTCAGGCCCAGTCGCCCGCAAACCCACAGCCAGCGAGTTCCGCAGCCGCTTCCGGGGAGCCGCGAACCCCGCCTGCACCAGCGTCAGGAACGCCTGCCGGTCGTCCACCTCCACATCCGGCGAGTCCCGCACCTCCATCATCAGCACGGCGGACTGCACCTTCGGCGGCGGCCGGAACGCTTTGGCCGGGACGCGGAACAGCAGCCGCGGCTCGGCATAGAACTGCATCTCCACCGCCAGGTACGACATCTTGCCGGGTTTAGCGGCGATCCGCTCCGCTACCTCCGCTTGCAACAGGACCAAAAGCCAGCGGGGCCTAACCATAGCGGTAAGAAGGCGCCGGATGATCGCCGTTCCGATGTTGTACGGCAGGTTCCCCACCACCACGTACGGCAGCCCGCCCTCGCCCTCGTTCAGGATCGCTTCCGCCGACGTCTCAAGCACATCCCGATGCACGACCGTCACCTTCGGGTCGTCCGCGTACATCTCGCTCAGTCGCGGAGCGAGGACATCGTCCATCTCCACCGCGATCAGCCGTGACGCTAACGGCACAAGGTGCTGTGTCAGCGCGCCCTTCCCCGGCCCGACCTCGATCACGGTGTCTTCAGGTGTAATCTCGGCGGCCGCCGCGATCCGACGCAGGACCTTGCCGTCCGTCAGCCAGTGCTGGCCCAGCGATTTCTTGGCGCGAATCGGTGTCGTCACACCCCGATGATAACCCGCGCCCGCCGTCAGTCCAGGATACAGA
>JANLRX010000022.1:0-1627 GCA_031362025.1 Chloroflexota bacterium | reverse complement strand
GCGATCAATCGCGCCTACGACCTGGCTTCGGGATCTGCGTCCGACCTGATGGACAACCCGTTCCCCGGCGTCGACGCGGACGAGACCCGCTTCCGTGGCCCCGATTTCGAGAACCTCCTGCACCGCTTCCCGAACGTGGTCTTGCACATCGCCGGTCACGTCCAGCGCAACTCGGTCACCCAAAGGGCGCCGATCGGTGCGGGGACGAGCTACTGGCAGATCACCACCGGCTCGCCGCTCCAGTCCCCCGCCCAGGGCCGACTGATCGAGATCATCGACAACCGCGACGGCACGCTCTCCATCTTCTCGACCGTGTACGACTCCGTCGCCCCGCTGCACCCCGGCGACGCGAAAGACCCGACGCCTGACGACGGGATCAACCAGCGCCTTCTCGCCGCGATTGCCCGGCAACTCGCGATGAGCGACCCCCAGTTCGATCCCCAGGCCGCCGGCGCGGCGAGTGACCGCAACGTCGAGCTACTCGTGCAGGCGCCCTTCGATCTCACCCTCCTGCCGACCCCTACGCCGCTACAGGACCTGCCCCCGGAGGTCTAAGCGCGCCAAATGAAAGAGGGGCCGGATTGTCCGGCCCCTCTTTTCGTTCAGCTAAGTCCGGCTATGCGCCGTCGTTGCGCTTCCGCATCATGGCGAGACCACCACCGATGATGGCAACCGCCGCAATGGCCGCGACTACCACACCGATGATCACGCCGGAGTTGGATCCGCCGTCATCGTCGTCAATGGGCGTGGCAGTAGGGCTTCCGCTTGGTCCATCAGGAGTGGGCTCGTCGGTGCCAGGGGTATCGGTTGGTTGGGTGCTGCTACCCTTGGTCGCCTGTACGTCGAGGACGTAACCCTCGTACCAGCATTCGACGCCATCAGCGCCACCCTCGGCTGCGCACGCCGGTGATCCACCTTCGCCGCCGGCGCCGATGGTGACCTCCGCTGCCAGGTCGGAGAAGGACAGGTCGCCGTTCTCTACCGCAGCGTCAGGGTCGCAGGTGTCGCCGATCTGGTCCCTGTCCTCGTCGGCCTGGTTGTCATCGGTCTGACCGTTCGGGTCCAGCGGGCAGTTGTCCTGCCGGTTCTGGTAACCGTCCGCGTCCTGGTCCGAGTCGGTGCCGCCGGTGGCAGCGTTATCGTTCGGGTCGCACGCTGCGTCCAGACCGTCGTTGTCCAGGTCGCCGTCCAAGGACACGCGCGGGTTGCCGATGTTGGCCTTCAGCGCGCAAGTGTCGAGGCTGTTCTCGTAACCGTCGCCGTCAGCGTCGCGCTGGCCGAACGAAACGGTCGAGAACGTGTACACGCCGTCCTGGGGGTTCACGAACAACGTGACGTCTTCGGACACGCCCAGCGTTGTGTTTACCGTCGCCAGCGGCGTGCAGAAGTCCGTGATCGCGCTCGGCGCCGGCTCAGCGTCGGGGTCGCCGACGGCCTGCAGAACCGTAACGGACGGGAATCCACGTGTGGCGTCGCTGGGCAACTCGTCGTTGATCACAGTTCCGGGCTCGAAGACCAAGAACTGGAGCAGCACCGGGATCCCGGCGACGATCTGGATGCCGGCTGACCGGCGGATCGGCTGGATGGGCTCATCGAAGATCCGGTTCAGGAAGTCCGGGTACTTGTC
>JANLRX010000004.1:0-2240 GCA_031362025.1 Chloroflexota bacterium | reverse complement strand
CCAACTCGATCGCCAGGAACGCGCGGTGCAACTTGTTGATCGACGTCTCGCTGGACAGCGGCTCTCCCTTGAGCTGCTTCGTCAGGAAGCGTTGGCCATTCAGTCGCATCCCCTCGATGATCGCGTCGGCTTTCGCGAGCCGGCGGCGGATCTCCGGCTGCTCCGACACCGGGCGGCCGTTGCGCTGCGTCTTCTGCGCCAACTCGACGAGTTCCTGCAGCTGGTCGACGAGGCCCGCGATCTCTGAGATGCCTGAGCGCTCGTGAGCGAGGGCGGAGATCGTGACTGCCCAGCCCTTGCCCTCATCCCCCAGGCGGTTCTCCACGGGCACGCGGACGTTGTCGAAGAACACCTCTGCGAAGTGCGAGCTGCCGGCCATGTTCTGGATCGGGCGCACCTGAACGCCGGGCGAGTTCATCTCTACGAGGAGGCATGTGATGCCCTCGTGCTTGTCCTCCGTGGTGAAGTCTGTGCGTGTGAGGAGGATGATCCAGCTCGACCACGCGGCGAGCGAAGTCCAGATCTTTTGGCCGTTGACCACGTACTCATCGCCATCACGGACGGCCTTGCACTGCAGTGACGCCAGGTCGCTGCCGAACTGCGGCTCAGAGTAGCCTGTGCACCACTGGTACTTGCTATCGAGAATGTCGGGCAAGAACTTCTGCTTCTGTTCCTCGGTGCCGTACTCAATGATGGCCGGACCCACCCACTGAAGGCCCATCATGCAGAGGCCGAGCGGTGGAGCGCCCGCCTTGGACATCTCTTCCTTGAGGATGACTTGCTCCATGATGCCGCCGCCGCCACCGCCATACTCATACGGCCAGTTGAAGCCTACCCAGCGCTTTTCGCGGACTGCCTTCAGCCACGTCCCCAGGAAATTGGAGCCCTTCTTCGCTTCCGGGGAAAGGTTCTCCTTAATGAAGTCGCGCACCTCGCCACGGAACGCCTCTTCTTCCGCCGTCAGTTTGAAGTCCATTAGTACCCTCCAAGGCGCGCCAGGCGCTCGTAGTGGAATGCCGTGTCCCCGAATGCCGGAAGCGCCCACTTTGAGCGCTTGAGATAAAGCTGGATGTCGTATTCTGCGGTGAAGCCGATAGCCCCGTGCAGCTGGACTCCGTCAATGCCGATGCGGGTGAACGCTTCGCTGGCGTAAGCCTTGGCGCGCGCCGCGGCCACGGGTAGAGCGTCGGGGTTCTCGGTGACGCACCACGCCGCGTAGTAGACCAGCGAGCGGCTTGTCTCGATGTCCACGTACATCTCGGCCAGCGGATGTTTCACCCCCTGGTACTTACCGATGGGTGCGCCGAACTGGATGCGCTCCTTGGCGTAGCCTGTGGTGATCTCCAGCGCGCGGTCCATGGCGCCGACCATCTCGGCCGTAACAGCCACCGCCGCCAGGTCGATCAGCCGGATAAGAGCGGCCTCGCCTTTCCCGGCGCCGGCAATCACATCGGCTTCAGGCACCAGTACGTTGTCGAGTTTCAGGTCGCCCAGGCGCTTCGTGGCATCAATCGTCGGGTATGTCTTCGAGCTCACACCGTCGGCGGACGCGGGCACGACTGCCAGCACGATCTCTCTGTCAGCGCGAAACGCAACGACGAATAGCGACGCGACGCCGGCGTCGTGCACGAACGTCTTGACGCCCGTCAACCTGTATCCAGCGCCGTCTTTCGCCGCGGTGAGCGCCACCCCGTCGGGGCCAAGCGTGTCGCTGGCCTCGAGCAGCGCGAGCGTGCCGATCGCGCTGCCATCAGCGAGCGAAGGCAGGTAACGTTGCTTCTGCTCAGTGCTGCCGAACTCGGAGATAGCGGCGGCGGTGAGCGATGTCGACAGCAGCGGCCCCGGGAGCAGCCCGCGCCCGGTCTCTTCCAGGAGCACAGCCAGGTCGACGAACCCGAGACCAGCACCACCGTACGCGTCCTCGATTGTGAGGCCGAACCAGCCGAGCCCGGCCATCTCTGACCAGAGCTTGTCATCGAAGGCCTCGGGCGACTCCATCACGTCGCGCACCTTCGGCATCTGCGCACGCTCTTCAATGAAGCGCCGCGCCACGTTACCGAGGATCTGTTGTTCGTCTGTCAGGCCAAAGTTCATATATGTTTGTCCAAACTCGATTTGACGGTAGTCCGTTTTGGTCACGAAAGGCCGCTACATATTACGAAATAGTGGCACGGGCGGAGGGATTCGAACCCCCGACCTACGGTTTTGGAGACCCGTCCGCCTCCACGCTATGCCCGTAG
>JANLRX010000499.1:0-2170 GCA_031362025.1 Chloroflexota bacterium | reverse complement strand
CCGCTCACGATGCTTAGCTCACTTTCCCACCCGCCCACTTTCTCACCCGCTCAATGACGCCCCTTTCCCCTCCGCCCCCATGACCCTCGCCCTCATCGACCCCTGGATCCTCAGCTTCAGTGCCGTCACGGTCCATGCCGGTGACCAGCAACTCGCCTGCGCCGAGCTCTACACAGCGAGCGGCCCACTCGACAGCGTCGAGTTCAACGGGGGTGCCGCCTTCGGAGCCGCCATAGGTGTGGACCTGCCAGTGTCCCGGTGAGGTCTGCTTGGCGTCGATGGCGACGACGATGCATTGGGAACCGAACTTGCGGGAAGCCTCGCGGATGAAGTCCGGGTTCTCGACGCCGGCGGTGTTGATCGAGACCTTGTCGGCGCCAGACTCCAGCATCACGCGGACGTCTTCGATAGTGCGGATGCCGCCGCCTACGGTGAACGGGATGAAGATCTGGTCGGCGATGCGGCGGACCATGTCGATGGCGGTGTCGCGGCGGTCGGGAGAGGCCTTGATGTCGAGGAAGACGAGTTCGTCGGCGCCCTCTTCGTAGTAGACCTTCGCTAGCTCAACGGGATCGCCGGCGTCGCGGAGGTTTACGAACTGGATGCCTTTGACGACGCGGCCGTCGGCTACGTCGAAGCAGGGGATTATGCGCTTGGTTAAGCCGCTCGCAGACATGCGGTTATGTTACGGCAATGCTTACGGTGAGTCGATTAGAAGACGACGTCACCGCGGAGCATCTGGCGGGCGATGGTGCGGCGCTGGATCTCGCCGGTGCCGTCCGGGATGCGGAGGGTGCGGGCGATACGGAAGCCTTCGTTCAGGGGGAGTTCGTTGGTGAGTCCCATGCCGCCGTGTATCTGGATGGCCCGGTCGTAGACTTCCTGGGTGCGCTCGACGGCGTAGGCCTTGGCGATCGAGATCTCTTTGACGGGCATCTTGCCGGTCTTCATCGCGTTCTCGATGAGGGCGGCGGTCTGGAGGACCATGTACTTGAGGGTGAAGATGTCGATGGCCATGTCGGCGAGCATGAACTGGATGGCCTGGTACTCCGAAATGGGCTGGCCGAAGCTCATGCGCTGCTTGGAGTACTCGAGTGAGCGGTCGAGGGCGTATTCGCACATGCCGATGCAGTTGGCGGCGATGGAGGTGCGCCCCTCGGAGATGCCGAACATGGCGATGTTGAAGCCCTGGTTCTCGGGGCCCATCATGCGGTCGGCGGGGACGCGGACGTTGTCGAAGGACATGGCGCCACAGTCGCCACCGGCGTGGCCCATGACGGGCAGGACGCCGTCGAAGGTGTAGCCCGGAGCGTTGGTCTCGACGAAGAAGGCACTGATGCCGCCCTTGCGGTCCTTCACCATCTGCTCGTCGGTGACGGCGAAGACGACGGCGTAATCGGCGTAGGGGGAGTTGGTTATCCACTGCTTGGAGCCGTTGATGACCCAGTCGTCGCCGTCCTTGCGGGCCTTGGTCTGGAGACCCCAGACATCGGAGCCGGCGTTGGCCTCGCTGAGGGCGAAGCAGACGGTCTTCTCGCCGGACGCGATCTGGGGGAGGTGCTCCTTGCGGACGCTGTCGCTGGAGGAGACGAGCATGTGGGAGGGGCCGTCGACGAAGGAGGCGATGGTGGGCTGGCTGAGGTAGCCCTTGGCCCAGGTGATGAGGGGGCGGCCGGGGCCGTACTTGCGGTACATGGCTTCTTCGACGAAGACCATGGTGCGGACACCGAGGTCGCCGCCGCCGACGCTTTCGGGGGCGAACATGGCGAAGTAGCCGGCGGCCGCGGACTTCATGCGGACTTGCTTACGGGCTTCGGTGACGGCGGGGACGGCTTTGCCGTGCTCATCGAAGAACTTGCGCTCGTTGGTGAGCAGGTCCCCGAGCTCTTGCTCCATGGGGATGATCTCGGAGTCGATGAGGGCGTGAAGGCCGGTGGTGGCGCCTTTTACGATGTCGCGGATGTCATCGGGGATGCCGACTTCTGATGTTCCTGTGACCATGTTGGGTTCCTCCTGTGGGCGTACTAGAGGGGAGTATACGAGGCGCGGGGGGCGGATACCACAGAGGGACACTGAAGGACACGGAGGGGGTTGATTGATGTTCGGAGTTTGTATCTGGATTCTGATTGATGTCGTTGTGGATTTTCGTTTCGCGGTTGTTGGTAGGTTC
>JANLRX010000493.1:0-4166 GCA_031362025.1 Chloroflexota bacterium | reverse complement strand
GCATGTCTTGAACGTCCGCCGCCCCTTCGTTCGAGCTGCGGCACCAGACGAAGACATAGTGTTCTTTGTTCGCGATGAAAGGCTCGACGGCTTCGCGGCCGCCGTACGCGTTCACGGTGCAGGCGTCGAAGTGGTAGACGTCGAAGATGGCCTTGGCGTAGAAGCGCGCGGTGTTGCCGATGTCGCCCCGCTTGGCGTCGGCGATGATCGGGATGTGCTTCGGGATCGCGCGCAGGGATTCGAGCATGATCTGCATGCCTTCGAGGCCAAGCGCTTCGAAGAACGCGAGGTTGGGCTTGTAGGCGCAGACGAGATCCTTCGTCTCCGCGATGATCTCGCTAAAAAAGGAAGGTATATGGGGGTGCGCCATGAGCGCGGGATCCGGGTCCAGGCCGATGCAGAGGTAGCTGTTGTTAAGCCGCTGCGCCGCGCGGAGCTTTTCGGCAAACACAGACGATGAAACTCCTGTAGAAGCGTTCTGCTGCGTCGCTGTGGTGGGCTCTTGTGAGGGGTGGTTTTGCGTATCCAACCTCGCTTTGTCGGCATAATATACCCGCCGTGACAGAACAAACAAGGAAACCGATAGACGTCGCGCTCCTCCCTGGCCAGCGCTTTGACGTCGCTTCGTCGGTCTGCGTTGTGGTGGATGTGCTGCGGGCGTCGTCCAGCATCGTCACGCTGCTGGAGCGCGGGTGCGAGGAAGTGGTCGCGGCCGCGGACATCGCTGATGCGCGCCGTTTGGCGGAGCGTCTGCCGGGGCACATCCTGTGCGGCGAGGCGGGCGGTTTGCCGCCGGAGGGCTTTGCGTACGGCAACTCGCCAGTGGAGTTCGCGGCGGCGGATGTGGCCGGGCGATCGGTGATCCTGGCAACATCGAACGGGACACGGATCCTCGCTGCGCTGGCAGCGGAGGCTCCGGCGGTGCTCGTCGGGTGCCTACTCAACCGCACGGAGGTGGCGAAGGCGGCGTTGGCGATCGCCCGGGAGCGGAACCTCGGCGTGGCGATCGTCTGCTCGGCGGCGTACGGAGGATCCGTGTTCGTGCTGGAGGATGCGCTCGGAGCGGGCGCGATCGCCGACGCTGCGATCTCGCAAGGCACCGACTTCATGTCGCAGGATGCGGCTCGTTTCGCGCGGGATGCGTTCTCGGTGGCGGAACCGCAGATACGGAAGGCCGTGCGGTCGGCGTATCACGCGCAGGAGCTGGTGGACATTGGCCTGGCGGAGGACGTGTCGTACTGCGCGCAGCTCGACGTGTCGACGGTGGCGCCGGTGTTGGAGCGCTCGGCTGACGGCATCCTGCGACTGCGGCCGTACGAACCGCTGCGTTCCGTTAAGTGAGCGTGCGCTAAGTCACAGCGCGCAAGCCTGTGGGGTGCGGTAGAATCGCCCCACCAGAGAAGGAGGAGCACAACATGGCAACCAGAGAAGAGATTATCGAAGGCTTGAAGTACACCGTCTCGCAGGCGAAGCGCACGACAGCGTTTTTCGAGGGCGATGAGTGGGAGACAAAGCGTCCAGGAGGCTGGACTCCGAAGGAGATCCTCAGCCACGTAGCCGTAACAGCGGCGACGGTCCCCCAGGCCGGCCAGATGCTGCTGTCCGCCCCGGAAGGTGCTGACGTCTCCGCAGGCATGGACATCAACGCGATGAACGCGGCCGGCGTAACTTCGATGGCCGCAATGACCCCGCCGCAGGTGCTGCAGGCGCTCGAGGGGAACTACGCGAAGTGGATCGAGTGGGTGAACGGCCTGCCGGACGATGTGCTCAACCAGAAGCGCTCGTTCTTGATGTACACGCAACCGGTGTCGGACATCCTGAACAACCTGACGCTGCACGGCCTGCACCACGTGTACGAGGCGCACCTCCGCGTGCCGCTCTAGCGGCGAATGGCCCAACTCTCCGGCAAGCGCGTCCTCATCGTTGGCGCTGAGACGGACGCCGGACGCGCCGCAACCAACGCCCTCGCAGAGGCGGGTGCAACGTTGGCGCTCGTCTCCGGCCGGGGCGATGCGGAGAGCGCGTTTGCAGTGCAACGGTTGGCACGGAAGGTGAGTGCGGGGACGAGCCAGGCGATCGATGCGGCGAACGAGGCGGCGGTGCGGGTGATGGTGCGTCAGGTGGGGAAAGCGATGGGCGGGTTGGATGCCGTGGTGATTTGCACGGCGGATGAGGGTGCCCGCGAACTGGTCAGGCGCTACGGAGAGAAGGAGATGGCTCGCTCCGGCGGGGGCGTGTGCATCACACCGGAAGAGGGCGATGACGTGGTGGCCGCGCTTGCTGCGCTACTCGCAACGGGATAGACTTCGCCGCGCAGAGCGGAGGAGGCAGCCATGACCTACGAGACGATTCTCTACGAACCGCGCGACCGCGTGGCCCGGATCACGCTGAACCGGCCGGAAAAGCTGAACGCGATCTCCTGGCAGATGCAGGAGGAGTTGCGCAACGCCCTGACCGCGGCGGACCGAGACCGCGGCGTGCACGTCGTAACGATCCGCGGTGCGGGTCGGGCGTTCTCCGCGGGGTATGACATTTCGCCGCCGCCGGGGGAAGGTGTGACACACGCTGCCGGGATGCAGACGATGGAGCGCGACATCTTGTTCCTGGAACAGGCGACGCAGATGCGGATGACGATCTTTGACATGCACAAGCCGGTGATTGCGGGTGTGCACGGGTACTGCCTTGCGGGAGGAACGGACGTCGCGCTGTTGTGTGACATCGTGCTGGCTGCGGAGGACGCGCGCTTCGGGTACCCGCCGGTACGAGCTCTGGGTTCGCCTGTGAACCACATGTGGACGTACCTCGTCGGGCCGCAGTGGGCGAAGCGGATGCTCCTGACCGGCGACACGATCAGCGGCACCGAGGCGGCGGAGATCGGACTCGTGTTGAAGGCGGTGCCGGAAGCGAGCCTCGACGACGAACTGAACGACCTGGCCGGGCGCATGGCCCTTATCGACATCGACCTGCTGGCGGCGAACAAGCGCACCGTCAACATGGCGCTGGAGCTGATGGGCGTACGGACGCTGCAGCGCATGGCCACGGAACGCGACGCGATCGCGCGGCAGGCGCCTGTGGTGACGGAGTTTTACACAATGGCGAAAGAGAAAGGCCTGAAGGCGGCGCTGGAATGGCGCGACTCGAAGTTCGGCGACGGGCGGGCGGTTAAGCAGAAGGAGGGTGCCTAGCATGTCTATCGAAGAGAACAAGCAAGTCATACTCGATTTCGTGGAAGCCTCCGAGCGAGGTGATGTTGAAGCAGCGGCGGCGTACTTTGCGGACAAGGGCATCAACCACGGAATGAAGGTCACCCGAGACGGGATTCGCATGGTACTGCAGGACCTGGCGACGACGTTTGAGGGCGCGACCGAGGTCCAAACCGTTGTCGCCGAAGGTGATTGGGTGGCTGTCCGGACGATGACTCGCGGAAAGCACGTCGGGAAGAACATCGTTCCGATCAACATGCTCACACCTGGGACAGAGCCGACGGGAAGGGACTTTGCGATCCAGATCATTCACATGTTCCGGCTGGCAGACGGGAAGATTACCGAGCATTGGGCGGGCAGGGACGACCTTAGCCTGCACTGGCAGCTCGGCCTGCTCCCGGCGCCGGACTGGGCGAAAGCGCTGATGCCTTGACGGGCGTTCTCGACAAGCTGGACCTGAAGGGAAAGGTGGCGATCGTGACCGGCGGCGGGCGCGGATTGGGGCGGGCAATGGCGCTGGCGCTTGCCGACGCCGGCGCCGAGATCATGGTGACAGCGCGCACGGCATCACAGGTGGAGGAGGCTCGGGACCTGATCCGGGCGAGTGGGCATCGCGCCGAGTCTGTACTGTGCGACGTGACGGACTCTCACTCCGTGAATGCGATGCGCGACTCCGTGATGGAGGAGTTCGGGCGCATCGACATCCTGGTGAACAACGCTGGGGGCGCGACTGAAGGGTTCGGGAACGCGCTAACTGAGATCACGGACGAGCAGTGGCGGGTCGGGATCGATACGAACCTTACGAGCTCGATCTACTGCTCGCGGGCGGTGCTGCCGCAGATGGTGGAGCAGCGCAGCGGCAAGATCATCAACGTGACGTCGGGGTTTGGGCTGCGGGCAGGGCGGAACAACTTTATGTACACCTCTGCGAAGGCTGGGCTGATCAACTTCACGCGCTCGCTG
>JANLRX010000443.1:0-1679 GCA_031362025.1 Chloroflexota bacterium | reverse complement strand
CATCAAGGAGGGCAAGACATCGCCGGCGCCGGTCGTCACGGAGCTAACGCTTGCGGCAGACCCAATGGTGGTTGAGGCCGTGTTCGGTGGGGTGGTGGAGATGGTCGAAGTCGTGGAACCCGTTCTCGAAGAGCCGACGATTGTGTTCAACGCTCCGATGATCGAGGAGATCGCCGAGCCGGAGTTCGAAGTCGTCGCCGAGATCGAGGACGAGGTGGAGCTTCCGGGTGAGGGCGAAGGCGAGATCGGGCCGTTCGGCATCTGGCGGCCGGCAGCTCGGCGCTGGGAGCCGCGAGAGGAGCCGTTCGGCGGGTTCAACTCACCGCCCGGCCGCTTCCTCCACCGCGAGAAGAAGGACGACCAGACCGTCGAATAGACGAACGTAACGGACACACGAGAGGGCGGGGAAACCCGCCCTCTTTTCTTACCCGGAGGTCTGGGTCTGGCGCTGTTCGCTGGCGTCCGCCGGCACTTCGCCGTAGCGGTGGAACCAGCGCCGCTCGATTTCCACGGAGATGATGCCCATCCGCGCCTGTGTCCGCTGGCTCGCTGCGAGCGCTTCCTCGGAGTTCGCAGGCGCGCCCCAGAGGTCGGCGAAATCGTCGGCGAGCGCGTTCAACTCGCGTATCAGCTCCAGCGGGCCGACCTGCGTAGCGTTGCAGAAGCTGAACGAGTCCTCCGCGACCTGCCGTTTCGCCGCTGTCCAACGCTCGGCCATCTGCTCGCGGCCCAGCTTGTGCACTGCGTTCAGCAGTCCGATGTACGCATCCGTTGGAGCGCCGTCGGAGTCAACGGCCTCGTTGAGCACCCTCGTTGTCAGTGCGACCACTTCATTATCCTCCCCGCCGGGGCCGATGGGACGCGACCCCGCCTACAGCCAGTAGACACCGGAGGGGATAACGAAAGGTTTCGCGAATGTTGAGCGCGTATGACGATTACGTGACGAGGGCTAACCTACGCGGCGATCCACTCCCTGCCAGTAGGCCTCGCGGATGAGGAACTTCTGGAGCTTACCGGTGGCCGTCCGGGGCAGCGACTCCACGAACTCCACGGAAGTTGGGCACTTGAAGTGCGCGAGGTGCTGACGCGTGAACTCTATCACCTCGGCCTCGGTGGCGGTGTTGCCCTCGCGGAGGACGATCAGCGCTTTCGGGGTCTCGCCCCACTTGTCGCTTGGCACGCCGATGACGGCGCATTCGAGGACGGCGGGGTGTTTGTAGAGCGCGTCTTCCACCTCGGGCGAGCTGATGTTCTCGCCACCGGAGATGATCACGTCCTTCTTCCGGTCGACGATGTGGATGTTCCCGAACTCGTCCCAGACGGCCAGGTCGCCGCTGTGAAAGTATCCGTCGTAGATCGCGCGGGCGGTCTCCTCCGGCTGCTCCCAGTAGCCTTTCAGCACCACGTTAGAACGGGCACACACCTCGCCGATCGACGTACCGTCCTGCGGCACCGGCTTACCGGCGTCGTCCAGCACCTGGATGTCGACACCGATCGCCTCGACTCCGGCGCGGGCGCGGCGGGCGTAGTCGCCTTCGTTCGTGTGGTAGTCAGGCGTGGAGACGGTGAGGATCGGCGCCGTCTCTGTGAGGCCGTAGATCTGGATGAAGTCCCAGCCCAGTTCGCGCTCAAGTCGCTCGATGAAGGCGGCGGGCGGAGGCGCTCCGGCGACGGTAAAG
>JANLRX010000379.1:0-7400 GCA_031362025.1 Chloroflexota bacterium | reverse complement strand
CCTGTCGATGCGTCCCCGCCAAGTTGGCAGCCGTAAACGCCGGTGAAGTTGTCGCGAACATACTGGCTTCCCTCGATGATCGCCTGTAGCCCGCCAGAAATGATGTAGAACTCGATCGTCACGTCTCGATGTGGAGCGACGATAGCGCGAAGGTCCGCGAAGAGACCCGGGAGACCAGAAAACCAACTTTGGTCGAGAGAAGCTCCAAATTGCTTTAGGCGCTCGTTTGTCAACGCGCCGAGGGGCGAGCCCTCGCCCACTAAGCCCAGAAGCAAATTCAGATATGCGAGGGGTGGGTCATAGCCCTGGTCAACCAGGGCCTTTGCGCGAACCGTCCAGAATTCCTCCGGGTCCAGACCGTGCTGGTGGAGAAGCGCGGAGGTGGAGTCAGGCAACAGCGTGTCGTCGAAATCAAAGATGACCGCGAGCACAGCCATGCTACGCCATGCCTCCGCGTACTACCCCTTCTTCACCTGCGCATCCTGAGCTTTCTTCGCCAACGACTGCACCTGGGTCTGAATCATTTTCCACGATTTCGTTTGCTCCTCGGCCTTCTTGTCCTGCTCGTTCAACGCTCGCCTCCTTTGTCTGCTCCGACGATGCTCTTAGGAGTAACGCCTGTCAACGACCAAATGGCAATCGTTCGGAAGGTCCGATGTGTTGATTACAGTCAAACGACTCGGCTGGCGCATCACATGCTAATCTCACCCACGTGAAAGCCTGGCGCGTCCACAACTACGGGCACTATGCCGATGAGCTGAAGCTCGAAGACGTTTCGATGCCGGTCGCGTCTGGGACGACGTCTGTGGTGCGGGTGCTGGCGGCGGGGGCGAACTTTGCGGATATCCTGGCGATTGCGGGGAAGTACCAGTTGAAGTCGCCGCTGCCGTTTGTTCCGGGCACGGAGGTTGTGGGTGAGGTTACGGAAGCCGGTACGGCGAGCGGGCTGCGCACTGGGGACCGCGTGCTCGCGCTTACTCGCGCCGGGGCGTTCGCGGAGTACACAACGGTTGACGACGGGTTTTGGTATCGCGTGCCAGACGATGTCGAGTCTACGCACGCGGCGGCGATGCTTGTGACGTATCAGACTTCGCACGTGGCACTGTTCCGGCGGGCGGAGTTGAAGGCTGGCGAGTGGCTGCTGGTGCACGGCGGAGCCGGCGGTGTTGGGTCGGCGGCGGTGCAGCTTGGGAAGCGGGCCGGTGCGCGGATGATTGCAACGGCCGGCGGGGAGTCGAAGCTGGCAGTGTGCCGCGAGGCTGGTGCGGAGTTCGCGATCGACTACAAGGCCGAGGACTTCGGCGCCCGTGTCCGCGAGATCACGGGAGGTCACGGAGCGGATGTGATCTACGATCCGGTCGGGGGCGATGTCTTCGATGCGAGCACACGCTGCCTCGCCTGGGAGGGGCGGCTCCTCACGGTGGGGTTCGCTAGCGGCCTGATCCCAGAAATCGCCGCTAACCGCATTCTGCTGAAGAACATCTCGGTCATCGGCGTCGAGTGGCCCAGCTACCACGCTGCGCACCGCGACGTGCTCCTCGAGGTGCAGGACGACATCTGGTCCGGGTACCGCGACCGATCGCTGCGCCCGATCATCTGGAAGAAGCTCCCCCTCGCTGACGTGCCCGACGCCCTCGCCGCGATCGAGGCGCGGGACAGCTACGGCAAGATCGTCATCGACGCCAGTCTGTAGGGACGCAGCACATGTACAGGCGGGCCAACTCGAGGTCACCTGAATCGCCCCGTCCACAGACCTGCGTGTGTGGGTGCACGTGCTGCGTCCGGCCCACGCCACGAACAGTGCCCTCATCCCGCTCCACCCCCTCACCGGCGCGATAATGTCCCCGATCGCCCCCTTCGTACGTATTTACTACTGATCGCGATCGAATCGAACGCTTACGAAAGGCGAAGGCATGATCCAAACCGCGGCCCCGACGCACGAAGACCTCGAGCCCGTCTCTGACCAGATGCTCGTGGCCGCCGCGCGCGAACGGCCCGACGACTTCGGCCTGCTCTACGAGCGCTACCTCCCGCGCGTGTACCGGTACCTGCTTGCGAGGGTGGGAGTCCGCGAAGAGGCGGCCGACCTCACGCAACTCGTCTTCATGCGGGCATTCGACGCACTACCGAAGTACCGGCCAGGCAAGGCGCCGTTCGCGGCGTGGCTATTCCGGATCGCACGCAACGCCGCCGCGGACTCGATGCGGCGACACCACCGGCGGCCGACGACTTCCCTGAATGGGATCGCGGACGCGCTGACGACGACCGCCGACGGCCCGGAGGCGATCGCGGAGAAGATCGACCGGTTGGAGCGACTGCATGGGCACGTCGCGCGCCTCGACAACGGCAAGCGGGAGCTGCTGGCTCTGCGGTTCGCAGCCGGTTTCTCGGTGCGGGAGATCGCGCCGATCGTCGGCAAGAGCGAGTCGGCGGTGAAGAAGCAGCTGACGCGCACCATCAACGAACTGAAGGAGCACTACCATGACGAACTTCAATAACGACGACGACCTCATCACCCCCGGCGACGCCCGGCTCGCCGCCGACCTCACAGAACTGCACGCCGCGCCGGTGCCGGACCTCCGGTTCCAGCGCCCGGCCCTGCCCGCTCGCTCTGAACGCCGCTTCGGCTTCCGGGTCGCCGGCATCACCACCGGCGTAGTCGCGATCGCGCTGGCGGCGGTCATCGTGGCACCCGGGCTCTTCGGCGGCGGGACGCAGCCTGTCGATGCCGCCGAGGTGCTCGCTCGAGCCAGCGAGGTCACCCAGAACAACGCCGTCGAAGGCGACACCAGCTACCACCTCGTCGCGACGTCCGAGGTCCTGTACGACGGGAGCGGATTCACGACCGAGGTCACTTTCGACGCCAACGACCGCTATGCCACCGAGTACCGCGGTTTGGACGGTTACGCCTTCGACCAGGTCGTGAATGGCGACGACACGTGGATCGCGATGTCTCTGGGCGGCGAAACAAGGGCCGTCCACGGGCCGTCCTCAGAGCTGGGGATCGACCTCACCGGCCAGTCGCTCGGTGGCGGGACGAGCCTTGGCGACGTGCTGGCACAGTACACCAGCTGGGGGTGCCAGATCGCCACGCAGCAGGGTGAAGACACGATCGCCGGCCGCTCCGTTTACGTCATCGTCGTGACGCCGGATCCGGATAACTGCGCGACGCCCGAGGAGCGCGTCAAGTCGGAGTCCCTCGCCGGTTCCGCGCTCACACTGTGGGTGGACCAAGAGACGTTCCTGACCCTGCAGACCGAGCAAAAGGAAGGGGATGGCACGGTTTCCTTCCGCTACACGGTCACCGAGATCGAAGTCGGCGTCGATCATCCTGATTCCGCTTTCATCTACGAAGCGCCACCCGGCGTGACCATCGCCGAAGCCACTGACATGAGCTCGGCCAAGGACGCTCTGTCCGCGGAGCCCGCTGAGCCGGCGGATTCGGCGCCGCCGGAATCAGACGTGGAAATCGACAAGCGGTAGGCACCGCTCAACCGCACTAGAGCGCCCGTCTCTCTTCCCGAGGCGGGCGCTCTTTGGCTCCATGCCCGCGAACCATAGCGGAATCCACCGTATACTCTGGAACGTGGCGAAGTACCTGCTCTATTGGTTCGCCTTTCGCATCTTGGGCCGGCTGCCGATGCCGGCCCTGTACTTCATCGCCGACGGCGTCGCCGCGCTTTCGTACCGCGTCTCGCCCAACGCCCGGGCCGCCGTCATGGACAACGTCCGCCACGCGATTCCCGACGCCTCTGAGCGCAAACGCACGAAGGTCGCCAAACAGATCTTCCGCAACGCCACGTACTACTACGCCGAACTCGCGCACGTGCCATACGTCAATGGCAAGCAGTTCCTCGAGCGCGTGAAGGTCACAGGGATCCCGGAGCACCTTGCGCCCAGTCTGGCGACGGGCAAGGGCGCCGTCCTCCTGAGCGCGCACTACGGCAACCCCGAGGTCGCGATGCAGGTGATGCTCCCGCTCGGCATCCACATCTTCGCCGTCACGGAGCCCGTCGAGCCGCCGGCACTCTCGCGCCTGATGAACAGCGTCCGATCCAGCAAGGGCATCGAGTTCAAGCCCGTCGGTCTGCCCAGCGTGAAGCGCATCGTGCAGACGGTCCGCGGCGGGCACTGCGTAGCGCTGATGGGCGACCGGGACATCGCCGGCCCGCGCATGCGCCTGCCGTTCCTCGGCGAGGAGACGTGGATGCCCACCGGCCCGATCGAGGTGGCGATCCGCAACGACGTTCCGGTCTTTCCGACGTTCTCGATGCGACGGGGCAAGGGGCGGTTCGAGGGAGTCGTCGAGCCGCCTCTGACGATTGAGCGCACGGGTGACCTTGAGGCGGACACGCTCGCGGCGATGCTACAGTACATCGAGAGGTTGGAGGCCCGCCTCCGCGCCGAACCGGACCAGTGGGCCGTCCTCGAACGCATCTGGGACGCCCCCGCCGGAGCGGGCGAGCAGCCGAAAGCCGATACTGTAGCAGCGTAATGGGCAAAGCCGATCTTCACGTCCACACCTCGCACAGCGACGGGATGGCAGCCGTCCCGGCGCTGCTCGACTACGTCGAATCGCAGACGGATTTCGACGTTATTGCGATCACGGACCACGACGACATCACGGGCGCTCTACGGGCCCGCGAGCGCTGGGCGAACGGCCACTATCGGTTCGCGGTCGTCCCGGGCGTCGAGGTGACGACAATCGAAGGGCACATCCTCGCGCTGTTCATCGACGAGCCGGTGCCGAGCCTGCGTCCAGTGGAGGAGACGCTCGAAGCGATCCACCGGCTGGGCGGGCTCGCGATAGTGCCGCACCCGTTCACCTGGCTGACGCGCGGGCTCGGGCTGCGACACATCCGGCGAGTGATCGACTGCGAGCGCGACGGGGTGCACTTCGACGGCATCGAGGTGACGAACGGGACGCCGGCCGGACGCCAGGGTGCGCGCAAGGCGAAACGTTTGAACGACGCGGAGTTCCACCTCGCAGAGATTGGCGGCAGCGACGCGCACTTCCTTCCGGCGATCGGGGCGGGTTACACGGAGTTTGAAGGCACGACACCGGTAGCGCTGCGGCAGGCCATCGCCGGTCGCACGACGCGCGGTGTGACGGGCCGCCATCCGACACTGGGCGAGATTGGCTACGCGCAGGTCGCGCGGCAGACGTACCGCGGGATCATGTGCACGCCGCGGGCGATGGGCTGGGGCCCGACGGCGTGGAGCTTCGTGCGGCGGATCGCTACTGTCCGATGAGAATCGCGCTTGTTTCACCGTACGACTGGTCGGTGCCGGGTGGCGTGAACCGGCACGTCACGAACCTCGCGCAGCACTTCATGCGGCGGGGGAATGACGTGCGGGTGGTCGCGCCGTCATCGAAGTACCTCGCGGAGCAGCCGGAGTGGCTGGACATCATCGGGCTGAGCTCCGTGGGCCTTCCGGCGAGCGGGTCCGTCGCGAACATCACGCTCTCGTACAACGTGTCGTCACGCGTGAAGAGCTATCTGCAGCGCGAGAGTTTTGACGTCGTACACGTCCACGAGCCGTTCATGCCGCTGCTGCCGTTCAATTTCGTGCGCTACTCCAGCTCGACCACGGTTGCCACTTTCCACGCTGCGCGCGACACGGGCAGCCGGATGTACGCGTATGGCAAGACGATCCTCGAGCCGTGGTGGGGCGACATCGACGGGCGGATCGCGCACTCCCGGGCTGCGCTCAGCCTGATCGGGAAGTACTTCGCCTCGCGTTACCGGATCATTCCCAGCGGCATCGACTACGGCTTCTTCGCCGCCGAGGTGCCACCGATGCCGCAGTTCATGGACGACAAGCGGAACATCCTCTTCGTCGGGCGTCAGGAGCCGCGCAAAGGTCTTACACATCTGCTCGAAGCGTTCGCGATCCTCAAGCAGGAGATGCCCCGGACGCGGTTGATCGTCGTCGGGCCGGACGGCGGGCTTCGTGGCGTCTGCCTGCGCTACATCCAGCAGCACCACCTGGAGGACGTCGTCTTCACGGACTACGTGCCGTGGGAGGACCTGCCGCGCTACTACCGCTCCGCCGACGTCTTCTGCGCGCCGAACACGGGCCACGAGAGCCTCGGTTTGATCATCCTTGAAGCGATGGCGGCTGGCTTGCCGATCGTCGCCTCACGCATCCAGGGCTTCAAAGATGTGCTGGAAGACGGCGTGCACGGGCTCCTCGTGCCGCCGCGCGATAGCGCCGCGCTCGCCGAGTCCCTGAAGCGGATGCTTAACGACGCTGCGATGCGCGAGGCGATGGGCCGCGAGGGCGCCCGCCACGCCCGCGACTACTCCTGGGACGAGCAGGCGGGCAAGGTCCTTGCGTATTACGACGACATCATCAGTGGACGGGCCGCAGACGTCCCCACAAACGGCACGAACGGCGCGTCAGCCTGATGCGCATCGGACTCCCGCGTTCCGCACCGAAATGGGTCACCGAGCCCGTCATCCGGCCGCTCGCCGCGATTGGCGTGACGCCGAACATGCTGACAGTGCTCGGGCTGCTGGGCAACATCGGGGCCGCCGCGCTGGTTGCGGAAGGCCACTTCGTGGTCGCCGGGAGCGTCGTGCTCGTCGCCAGCGCGCTTGATATGTTCGACGGCGCGCTCGCGCGAGCGACCGGCCAGGCGACGCCGTTTGGGTCCGCGTTTGACGCTACGGTTGACCGCATTTCGGAAGCGGCGGTGCTGTTCGGGCTGCTGGTGTACTTCAGCGATCGCGGGGGGCGCACGGAGGAGCTGCTGATCTTCGTCGCCGTGGTGGGTTCGCTGCTCGTGAGCTACGTGCGGGCGCGGGCGGAGATCATCAACGTCACGATGCGGGAGGGCGCGTTCACCCGCTTCGAGCGCGTGCTGCTGATGGGGGTCGGGCTAATCGCTCAAGGGATTGCTGATGAGAACGTTCTGACGCCGGTGCTGTGGGTGCTCGCGGTGCTGGCGTCCTTCACAGCGCTGCAGCGGCTTGCTATCGTTTGGCTCAAGACGCGCACGCCGGAGCAACCGCAATGATCCCACTCAAAGACCAGGAGATGATCCGCCAGAAATTCGGCGAAGAGCTCGTCGACCAGGTGAAGATAGACTTCTTCACTGAGCGCGACGTCAACATCGACATGCCCGGCCGAAAGCCCTGTCCGTACTGCAAACCGGCCCGCGAGCTGATGCAGGAGATCACTGGCCTCAGCGACGGCGTGATCAGCCTGCGGATCCATTACTTCGACGACAACCCGCCGGAGAAGACCACGTTTGCCATCGAGCGCATCCCGGCGATCGTGCTCCGCGGGCGCGCCAACCGGCCCGTCACCTTCTACGGCATGCCCGGTGGCACCGAGTTCGCGGCGTTCCTCGAGTCGATCGTCGACATCTCCCGGGGCGACATGCTCTGCCG
>JANLRX010000374.1:0-2482 GCA_031362025.1 Chloroflexota bacterium | reverse complement strand
AATTCGGAAGAACCCAAGGATATGATCGATGCGGAAGGCATCAAAATAATTACTCATGTGGTCAAACCTTTGTTTCCACCAGGCAAAACCCTGCCCGCCTGCCTGCCGGTCAGGCAGGTCCGGCGGGGTGGCGGCAGAGTGTGGGTGTTCGGGGGTTGGGTTCACTTTCGGACATTCTAGTCGGGAACGGGGTGAAGGGTGAAGGGTGAAGAGCCCGATGGGTTCCGTCGAGAGTACGCGGGGCGCCTGGTTTACAAGGAGTTGAGAACGAATAGGCGAATGGCCTCGGACCACCTCATTCGCTTATTCGGTGCGCCGCAGGCAATTTGTTGTGCATCCGTTACGAGGCCGGGTGCGTCTCATAAGGCGTGGGAGCGATATAATGGTGGGACGCATGGATCCTTCGGACGACGCCGGCGATTGGCCGGACGCACCATTCCCCACGCCTGAGAACTCAGGCGACTTCGACCCCCTCTTTTCTTCGGACTGGGATACGAGCGAGCCTCCCGTCACGCGGCGCGAGGCGGCTGACGACTACCTGTTCGAGTTCGGGCCGACGCCTGCGATCGAGGAGCCGTATTCGTTCCAGCGCCTGACGACGGAGCGCTACCCGGACCGCTACGCGCCAGAGTACGCCGAGCGGATGACGGAGCTGCAGCGCCAGCTCCGCGAATCGACGATCGTTGTCCCGAAGCCGGAGCGGCGCCTGGGCGTGACGCTGCGAGAGCTGGCCGAGACGCTGCTGCTGGCGGCGCTGATCTTCCTCGCGGTGCGCGCGTCGTTCCAGAACTTCCGCGTGCAGGGCGGCAGCATGCAGCCGAGCCTGGAGGACGGCGAGTACCTGATCGTGAACAAGCTGAACTACGCCGAGCTGGATCTCGGGTTCCTCGACCCGCTGCCGTTCTTCGACTCCGGAGCCAACCCGATCCGCGAGCTGTGGGACGACCCGAACACGGGCGACGTGATCGTGTTCGCGGCGCCGACATCGCCGGAGCGGGACTTCATCAAGCGGGTCATCGGGACGCCGGGCGATACGGTGGAGATCAACCCGGGAACGGGCGAGGTGTCCGTGAACGGCACCATCATCGCGGAACCGTATATCCAGGGCTCGACGGCGTGCGGGGAGTCGTGCATCTACCGGGTGCCGGACAAGAACTCCGGCGAGGCCCACGACACCTGCGGCTCGGACGAGTGCTACTTCGTGATGGGTGACAACCGCCAGAACAGCAGCGACTCCCGGCAGGGGTGGATGGTGCCGCGCGAGAACATCATCGGCAAGGCGATGATCACGTACTGGCACAGGGGCGGACCAAACATCGGCCTCGCCCCGAACGAAAACGTCGAAGACGCCGACGACGCGAACGCCGCGAGTGACTGAGCGCACGGCGGCCGAGGCCGAGCGCCTGCTGCGAGAGGCAGGGGCGATGCTGGAGGGACACTTCCAGCTGGCATCCGGGAGACACTCCGGGCTTTACGTAGAGAAGTTCCGGGTGCTCGAACGCCCGCCGCAAACGGACGCGCTGTGCAGGATGATCGCGGAGTGGGCGAAACCCCTTGAGCCGGGAGTCATCGCCGGCCCGACGACGGGCGGGCTGCTGATCAGCTACGAAGTCGCGCGTCACCTCGGCCTGCGGAGCATCTTCGCTGAGACGGCCGAAAGCGGAGGCCGAGAGTTCGGACGCGGGTTCACGATCGCGCAGGGGGAACGGGTACTCGTGGTGGACGACGTGCTGACAACGGGCGGCAGTGTGCGCGACGTGCTCGACGCGGTGCGGGCACTCGGTGGCGAGGTCGCGGGGGTCGCCGTCCTGATCGACCGCTCGGCGGGGAAGGTGGACTTCGGGGTGCCCTTCTTCGCCTGCTTAACGCTCGACCTGCCGACGTTTGAGGCCGGCGCGGCGACGTGCCCGCTCTGCGCGGCCGGCGTGCCGCTGACGATCACCTGACGTGCTGACGCCGGAGCAGCTCGCGTTCGTACTCGCGCAGCGCGTGGCGCACTTGGCGACTGCGGATGCCAACGGCGAACCCCACGTTATCCCGGTCTGCTTTGCGTACCTGGATGGGTGCTTCTGGATCGCGATCGACGAAAAGCCGAAGCGTTCGACTGACCTGAAGCGGCTTCGGAACATTCGCGAGAACTCTCGCGTATCGCTGCTGTTCGATCGCTACGACGACGACTGGTCGCGACTGGCCTACGTACTCGTGCACGGGACAGCGGAGGTGCTGGCGGAAGGTGCTGCGTACCCCGAGGTCCTGGCGGCGTTGCGCGAGCGATACGCACAATACGCCGGAATGGCGCTAGAGCAGCGGCCATTGGTGCGGGTGACGGTGGAGCGGGTTGCGGTGTGGGGTGCGCTTGTCGATTAGGTCGCGGTCGCGTCGCTGGGCGCGTGGAAATCGCAAGTCTTGTGGGCGGAGTCGCAGAACGGTTTGCGGGTCGACTTGCCGCAGCGGCAGAGGCTGAACCAGTCGCCCTCCGGGA
>JANLRX010000363.1:0-2566 GCA_031362025.1 Chloroflexota bacterium | reverse complement strand
TGCCCCTGGTGGATCAACCTCCCGTTGAACGCCATCAACAGCGGTCCCAGCAACGCGTCCGCCACCCCGATCGAAGTGAAGATCACCGGCATCTCCGCCGTCCGCGCCTTCGCAGTCTCACGCGCGCGCTCCAACTGCCCGATGATCGTTTGCTCGATCTGCGCCACGTCCAGTTTCGGCGAGCAAGAAGCGTCCGCATCCCCCACGAAAAGCATGTCTGTCCCGCGGATCAGCGTCCCGTACATCCCCGCCGACAACGCCGACGCCGTGTACGAGAACTGACCGCCGTTGCTGTTCGCCAGCGACTCTGTCCCCACCGTCTTCCGCAGGTGCGCGTCGCACTGGATATCCGGCTCAGCCTTCCTTACCGCATCGATCAGTGACTGCCCGATCTGGATCAAGTCATCGATCGCGTACGCCTCCGTCGCCGGGTCATACACATCGACCGCCGCCGGCTCCGTTTGCCCCGGGAAATCGAAGTGCGCTTCCGGCCCCAGCGGAGCCGTTTCCAC
The DNA here is from genome assembly GCA_031362025.1 of Chloroflexota bacterium. Classification (GTDB taxonomy): domain Bacteria; phylum Chloroflexota; class Dehalococcoidia; order SM23-28-2; family RBG-16-64-32; genus DATKKM01. Next base: position 2,054 of record JANLRX010000363.1, on the reverse strand, counting down.
TGCCGCCTTCGCCAGGCCCTCCACATCCCCCGGCCGCGTGCTCGACGCAAACCCGATCCGCCCGTTCACAATCACCCGCAGCGCCACCCCGCTCGTGTGCCGCGAGTTCAGCTCCTTCAGCCGGTTCGCCTCAAACTTAACGGGGGTCTCCTCATGCGTAATCCGAAACGCCTCCGCCTGCTGCGCCCCATGCTTCTTCGCGGCCGCGAGAACTTGTTCTAGGTCAGTCATTAAAGGCTCCTTGGTATTCGGCGGGCACCGTGTATCACACGTAAAATGGTAACTGTCTCGCCGGTGAAGTCGTACGGGATGCGGTAATTGCCAGCGACGAGTTCCCGGACACTCCGCCGCGTTTTCCTCATCGGTTTGCCAGACTCCGGAAAGTCCGACAGTCTCCGAACGGCGCGCCCAACCCTCTCCACGACACGCTTGGCCGGGAGACGGTTATCAGTCGCAACATGCTCGTGAATCGAACGAAGATCGCCGAGAGCCTTCTCAGACCAGGCTACTTCAGCCACGTCTGGACTTGCCGCATTGCTTCTTCATGTGGGATCACTCTGCCAGCGTCCAGATCAGCTAGTCCTTGTTCAATCTGGTACAGGTAATACAGATAGTCGATGGCATCCTCCAGCGTAGCGTCATCCGATAGTTCATCCTTCAGGGCAGAAAGGATGGCTTTCTTTCGGATGTCCTTTTTCCGGGTATCTTTAGTTTGGGTTGCCATCGTCCACCTCCGTTGTCAATTCTAACGCCACCGTCTACCTCTCCCCCACGACGCAGTCCTGGATCCGTATATGCGGGCTCCCGTTCGAGACCGGCAGCGGCGACTGGCCGCCCTTCCCGCACCCGCCGCCCTGGTTGAAGTCCAGGTCCGTCCCAATCGCGTCGATGTTCTGTAGCGTCGTGAACAGGTTGCCCGTCAGCTTCACCGGCCGCACCAGCTCCGCGATCTTCCCGTCCCGGATCATGTACGCCTCACCCGCCGAGAACGTGAACATCTCCATGCTCGTCGTCCCGCCGTACCAGTTCAGGCAGTACACCCCCAGCTTGATATCCCCGATGATCTCCTCCAGCGTCGCCTTCCCCGGCTCGATGTACGTGTTCGTCATCCGCACGATCGGCGGGAACCGGTAGTCGATCGCCCGCGCGTTGCCACTGGTCGGCTCACCCATCTTCCCCGCCGTCTCCCGCGAGTGCAGCCGCCCGACCAGCACGCCTTCGCGGATCAGGTCCGTCTTCTTCGCCGGCACACCCTCGTCGTCGTACTTGTAGCTGCCTCGCAGATCTGGCACAGCGGCTCCGTCCACGATGTTCAGCTCCTTCCGCCCGAACTGGCGGCCCAGAACCATGATCTCCTTCATGCGATCGTTCTCGTACACAAAGTCCGACTCCGACAGGTGCCCGAACGCCTCGTGACAGAACACCCCCGCCAGTATCGGGTCCAACACCACCGGGTACACCCCCGGCTCCGCGTAAGGCGCGTTCAGCAGCTCCACCGCTCGCTTGCCGATGTCTCCGGCCATCACGCCCATGTGCTCGATGTAGTCGAAGTCGTTGAGCGCTCCGAGGCTAGTGCTCGACTGCTGCATGTCGCCGTTGCGCTTCGCCGTCGCCGCCAGCCGCGAGACCACGTCGATCCGCTCCTGCTCGATGTACGACCCTTCCGAGCTCCCGAACGTCGTCCGCTTCCACCCGTCGAAGTACACGATGTTCGTGCTCGTCACGCCCTCGACGCCCAGCATCGTCTCGTTGTACTCGTCGAAGATCTCCTTCTTGTGCCCGAGCGTGATCGGCCGCGGGTCCAGCAGCACCTCCATCGGTACCTTGTCGACGATCTTCTCGACCGGCGCCAGCACGCTCTTCTCCTTGCCGACGTGGCGCGCCTGCGCCACCGCCTCCTCCGCCCGCTGCCGGAGCTGCCCCGGCTCGTTGAAGCTCACGAACCCCCAGCCGCCGTTCACCAGCGCCCGCACGCAGCCCCCGAAGCTGCGTGTGTGCCCGACCTCCTCGAGCTGCTTGCCCCGGTAGATCAGCCGGTTCGTTGAAGTGTCGTC
>JANLRX010000360.1:0-2377 GCA_031362025.1 Chloroflexota bacterium | reverse complement strand
GCACGCGGTCCGTCCCGCCAAGGCTCACCCGCACCAGGTTCTCGACGAACGCCTGGCGCAGCGGGAGGCTCTGGACTTCCGGCCGCCGGTCCAGCTCGCGTTCCTGGCGGCCACCGTACGCGCGCCGGATGCCGGAGTACTCGCGGCTGATCAGCACATCGATGCGCGCGTCTTCAACTATCGCAAAGAGGTCGGACGCCAGCTTGCGGTCCGGGAAAAGGTCGAAGAAGCGCTCCATGTCGGTCAGCGGCTCGTGCATCACCGGCACCGCTTCGCCGGGCGCGTCCAGGTGTCCTTCCGAGTCCACTGGCGGCGCCACCTCCGGCGGCCGCTCGGCTTCCAGCTCGCGTCGCTTGTTCGAGAAGATCGCGCCTTCGCGCTCGAACTCGAACTCAAACGTGCCGAACTCGAGGTGGCCGGCCTGGTGCGTGCAGTAGACCTTATACACGCTGAAGTTCTCGACCTTGTCCGAGAACTCCTCAACGAAGGGCGGCAAGAAAATCGCGCTGCCCTCTGTAGACGGCGCTTCCGTCTCCACCCAGCCGATCCCCTTCTCCGCCAGCGCCTCGGCGGAGTGCACGGCCACCTCCGCGCCCGTCAGCGCCTTGCCGTACATTCTCAGGATGTCCGAAACGCGGCTCAGCTCCACACGCGACGATAGGGCGTCCAGCACCTCTTCCCCGCGACTGGATTCGAGACGGAAGTACGCCTCGCCACCCTCCTGGCTCTGGTCGAGAAGGTTGCTACCCTCGCGGTGCCACGACGCTATCGTGTCCACCGGGACTCGTTCCAGCACGCGTCCGGCCGTCTTCAGGAACTCCATCGCGGCGAGGGGCGAGCGCTCCACCAGCTCTTCAGCGAGCGACAGGAGCAGCCCGTGCGTCTCCGGGTCTACCTCCGCAAGGGCCCGTGCGGCTTCCGCGAAGAAGGAGAACGCCTGCCGTCCCTCGCGACGCGCCAGCTCGCGAGCCAGGTTCAGGAACCGGCCGCGCTGCATCTGCTGGATGTGGGCGAGCAGCGCCGGCCCCTTCTCCAGGTAAGATCTCGCGTCCGCCCAGCCGGTCGAAGCAAGCGCCTCGGCAAACGTCAGGAACGCCGCTCTGTCCTCGCCCGTGAGCGGGTCGAGGGCCGTCGGCGCGATTGTTAGACAGTGGGACGCAAGGTCGTACGACCGGTCGCACAGTGCATCAACGAACCGGACGAGCACCCGCGCTTCGTCCAACGACATCTTGCCAAGCAGTGCCGGGCTACCGTCGAAGAACTGCACGGCCAGCGACGCCGAGCGCCACGTGCCCTTGTACAGGAGACGCCCCAGCGCCATCCACTCGCCGAGGCGGGCGTAGCCGATCTCCGGTACGGTGCCGGGTGAAGCGCGGAAGTAGGAGGCCGCCAGCGCAGACGAAAGCTCCGCCAGTTCGCGGCCAAAGCCGGCCCACTGGCGGAACCCGTCGCTCCCCAGCATGGGCAGCACCTGCGGGGTCACGCGGTAGTACTCCCCCGCAGCCTCCCAGGAACGCCACGACTGCTTCGCCAGTTCGAGGCCGTTCTCGGCCCACTCCTGCAGTTCTTCGTCGGAAAGCGTCTCGGCGATAACGTCGGCCGAGCGCCGAAACTCCGCCACCAAGCTAGTGGAGTAGGGCGTCAGGAGCTTGTCGTAGTGGGCGTAGAGTTTGCTGCGTTCGCTCATGGCACTTCAGTCGTCTCGAGCGCCGTGGCGGTTGAACGCGGGGGCGCTGAGCCCCGGAGGGTTACTCAAAGATGGACGAGACCACCTCTTCGATGCTTCGTTGAACGTCGCGGTCGTCGGTGAGTGCCCAAATTACAGCTACCTGGCAGGCGCGGCGCGGGGTGATCCCTTCGTGGATCAGCTTGCCGGCGTAGATCAACAGTCGCGTGCTCACACCTTCCGCAAGACCGTGCTCTTTCAGGTGCCGCACCTTCTCGCCGAGCTTCGCCAGGTCGTTCGCGACCGTGGCGTCCACCTCGGCCTCGTGCGCGATGATCGTCGATTCGAGGTCGCGTGGCGGATAGCCAAACTCGATCGACATGAACCGCTGACGCGTGCTGTGCTTCAGGTCCTTCAGCGCGCTCTGGTAGCCAGGGTTGTACGAGATGACCAGCAGGAATCCGTCCGAAGCCTCCACGATCTGGCCGAGCTTCTCGATCGGCAGCAGCCGGCGGTGGTCGGTAAGGGGGTGGATGAGCACGGTGGTGTCTTTGCGCGCCTCCACGATCTCGTCGAGATAACAGATCGCGCCGGCCTTCACGGCTCGGGTCAGCGGTCCGTCCACCCAGCGCGTCGAATCGCCCTCCAGCAGGTACCGGCCCACGAGATCGGATGCCGTCAGGTCTTCGTGGCAGGCGACCGTGACGAGAG
>JANLRX010000189.1:0-3474 GCA_031362025.1 Chloroflexota bacterium | reverse complement strand
CATTCGGGTCGGAGGGACTTCCCCAACCAGTAAGAACGTTATCTCAGCTAACGACGCAGGCATTACCGCCGGGTCTGGGACTACAGACCTGCAGGTTGTTGGCAACTTTATCGGCACGGCGATCGATGGCATCACGCCACTTGGGAATGAAACCGGCATAACGCTCGGCGGTGCCTCAGACAGCCTGATAGGAGCACTGCAAGATAATGCCAGCAACACGATAGCGTTTAGCAGGTTCTCCGGTATCACAGTCAGAACTGCTGGGTCCGTTCACAACGCGATCCGTCAGAACTCCATTCACTCCAACGGCCAACTCGCCGGTCAGGGCATCGACAATTCAGAAGGCGGAAACGCTGAGCTGTCCCCGCCGGTCATCACCGGCCTCGGCTCGCTGCACGGTACCGCCTGCGCCAACTGCGAGGTCGACATCTACTCCGACAGCGAGGACGAAGGGCGCATCTACGAAGGCACCGTCACCGCTGACGCCAACGGCGATTGGGCCTACGACGGGCCGATGACTGGCCCCTTCATGACCGCCATCGCCAACGACGCGGACAAGAACACCTCCGAATTCTCCGCGCCGTTCTCGCTGGCTACGCCTACGCCCAGCCCCTCGCCCACCGCGCCGCCAACCCCCACCCCAACGCCAACGGCCACTCCCGTCAACACCATCACCCCCGTCCCCACCCTCGGCCCCGGCCTCCACCAGGGCGACCTCAACTGCGACGGCGAGATCGACGACGCCGACTTCCTGCTCCTCCTCGAGTTCGTAGCCGATGTCTTCGACGGCAACCAATCTTTCCCCTGCCTCGACATCGGCGAACCGGACGGCGAGACCGACTTCGATTGGGGTGACCTGAACTGCGACGGCGTCATCGACGGCCTTGACGCCCTCCAACTCATCGCCTTCCGCGCCGGCTTCCTGGATGTGCCCCACGGTGTTGCCTGCACCCCCATCGGCCAACGCATCTAAAGCCTGGCGCCACCCCCACACGCCCGTAACGCATCCTCCCAAACGCCGTCTAATCCATCAAGGGATTATGTATATGTTCAGGCGTTCGCACCTCACCACACTCGCCGCCTCGGGTCTCCTGGCGGCGCTGGCCGTGCTTATCATGCAGCCCGGCCAGTCCCAGGCCGCCGGCGCCACCCTCACAGTCACAACCACCGCCGACGGCATCGGCGCCAGTGGGTGCTCCCTCCGAGAGGCGATCAAGGCCGCGCGTGACAACATCGCCAACGACTGCGGCGGCCCCGGCTCCCTGACCGAACCCGACACCATCATCCTGCCCGACGGCACCTACGTCCTCAGCGACAGCGCCACGGGCGACGACAAGGGAGACCTCGACGTCGGCGGCGGCCCAATCGTCATCCAGGCGGCGAACACGGCTGACCCGGACCCGGTCATCGACGGGAACGGGACCGAGCGCATCCTGCAGATTCCGTCCTCCGGAGGCGGCGGCGTGACGATCTCCCACCTCGTGCTTCAGAACGGCGACTCCAACAGCTGCGGCGGCGCCGTCTACAACGCCTACGGTTTCACGATGTCCTTCTCCACGATCAAGGACAACACCGCGATGACCCAGGGGGGCGGCGTCTGCTCGCTCGTCTCGGCATCGCTAAACATCAGTGACTCGACGTTCTCCGGGAACTCGGGCACGAACGGCGGCGCACTTCAGTGGGGTTCCGACAGCACCGCCACAATCGACCGCACCACCTTCTCCGCGAACCACGCGATATCGGGCGGCGGCGCCATCAGCTCGCAGGATGGGACCGTGGTCATGACAAACGTGACGATGGCCGGCAACACGTCCACCGGGACGAACGCGTCCGTGATCCAGACGATCTACCCGGTCACCATCACCAACGGCACCATCGTCGGCGCCGGCACCCAGAAGCTCATCCAGGCCGCCAGCGGCGACCTCAACCTCCGGAACACAATCCTCGTCCCGACCGCGGGCGGCTGCGGAGCCATCGTCGGATCGTTGGGCAACAACCTCGATACCACCAACACTTGTACCCTCGGCGGGAGCGGCGATCAACAGAGCGCAAACGCTGGCCTCGGCGCGCTCAGCGGCACCCCGGCCACGTACCCACTGCTCGCCGGAAGCGACGCTATCGACAACGGCTCCGGTTCCGGGTGCCCGGCCACCGACGAACGCAACATCTCCCGCCCGCAAGACGGCGACGGCAGCGGCGGCGCAGCCTGCGACATCGGAGCGTTCGAACTACAACTGGGCGAGGAGCCTCCGACCGCCTCGCCTTCCCCCTCCCCCTCGCCGACGCCATCGCCTACCCCCACGGCGTCGCCAACACCGACCGCCACGCCGGTCAACACCGCTACCCCCACCGCGTCACCAGCGGGCACTCCGTCGGTGACGCCGCCGGGCCAGACCCCGACGGCCACACCCACCGCAACCCCCGTCACAGCCACTACCACGCCATCCGCGACCGCGGCGACGGCCACCCCGCACACCGCGACGCCATCGCCTGCTCCCACCGCCACCACTTCGCCGTCGGGTGACCCCTCTCAGGGCGACCTTAACTGCGACGGCAACATCGACGACGACGACGTCTCGCTCCTCCTCCAGTTCTTCGCCGGGCTGATTAGCGGCAACCAGGTCGCGCCCTGCCCCGACCTCGGCGAGCCAGACGGTGAGTTCCTCTGGGGTGACGTCAGTTGCGATGACGCCGTCGACGGGATCGACGCGCTGTTCGTGCTTTCCTTCCGAGCCGGGTTCGAGCTGGAGCCCGACGACAACCATTGCCCGACCGTCGGCGAATCAATCGCGTAACGCGTGTAGCATTTCGCCACAGCAGTAGCTAGACTAACCTCGAAATGCGCCCTGCCTTACTCTTCGCTTCGGTTCTCGCCGTCGTCCTCGCTTTCGCCATCGCGGGAGATGGCAAGGCAGCTTTCCCCGGCTCCAATGGGCCGATCGTCTTCGACAGCGACCGCTTTGGCGACGAGCAAATCTTCGTGATTGACCCTTCCGGCGGCTCCGCTGAACAGCTCACGTTTGAAGACCGCAACTACTCCCCCGCCTGGTCCGCCGACGCCTCCCGCATCGCCTTCGTTAGCGACCGCTCCGGCGGCGATATCTGGGTGATGAACGCCGATGGCAGCCAGCAAACGAACCTCACAAACGACCCCGGGTCCAACTCAGCTCCGGCCTGGTCCCCTGATGGGAACACCATCGTCTTCACCCGCCGGGTCCCGAACGTCCTAGACATCGAAATTTGGACCGTCCCTGCGGCTGGCGGCACGCCAACCCTGTTCCTCGCTTCGGCGGGTGTGGACAGCACAGCGGCCTTCTCGCCCGACGGAACCAGGATCGCTTACGGTCACAGCCCAGCTGCCGATCAGGACCTCGACATCTACGTGGCTGACGTGAACGGCGATAACCCGGTGCAACTGACAGACAACGACACGAACGATCTACGACCAAACTGGTCCCCCGACGGTACCCGCAT
>JANLRX010000430.1:0-4494 GCA_031362025.1 Chloroflexota bacterium | reverse complement strand
TCAACGACCTGAAGACCAGCGGAAACACGACCATCTGGCTCGCGCAGAACATCCCCGTCCGCGGCGATACAGGCGCCCGCATCCGCCGCGCCTTCATCGCCCGCGACAACACGCCGGAGCCGATGATGTTGTCCGCGGACTATTCACAGATCGAGCTGCGGATCATGGCCCACATCACGGAGGACCCCGGGCTCGTCCGGGCGTTCGAGGCCGATGAGGACATCCACTCCTCGACCGCATCGCAGGTCTTCGGCGTCGAAATGGCATACGTGACGGCGGACATGCGCCGCCGCGCGAAGGTCTTCAACTTCGGGGTGCTGTACGGCCTGAGCGAGTTCGGTCTATCGGCGCGCGAGCACATCTCGCGAGAGGAAGCGGCAACGTTCATCCGCACCTACTTCGAGAAGTACCCACGGATCCAGGAGTACGTCTCCGAAACGCTGGCCAAGGTGCGCATGAATGGCTACGCCGAGACGCTATTCGGGCGCCGCCGTTATATCCCGGAGATCCACTCGGGGAACTTCCAGGTGCGGCAGGCGGCTGAGCGCGCTGCCATCAATATGCCGGTCCAGGGCACGGCTGCGGACATCATCAAGATGGCGATGAACCGCCTCGAAGCGGAGATCGAACGCCGCGGCCTCCGTTCGTGGATGATGCTGCAGGTGCACGACGAACTGATCTTCGAACTCCCCGGCGCCGAACTTGAGGAGATGCGCGCGCTCTGCCTGGAGATCATGCCGAAGAGCCTGGAGATGCGCATCCCGCTGAAGGTGGACACGAAGGCCGGCAAGTCCTGGGGCGAGATGGCATACGGCGAAGCGGTGGACCTGGCGGCGTACGGCTAGCGCGCCGCTAGCGGAGCACTTCGTCGAGCGCGGCCTCAACCACCTCGGCCGGGACGTCATCGCGGACGACGGGGCGGCCGATGCCCTCAAGGAGCACCCAGCGCACCTTCTTCCCCTGCACCTTCTTGTCGAGCGCTATCGCCTGCATGATGCGCTCGCGGTCGATGTCGTCGGCGTGCGTGGGCAGCCCGTAGCGTTCGATCACGCGGCGCTGCCGGTCCTTCGCATCGGCTGACAGCAAGCCGAGCTGCACACTCATCGAGGCCACCGCCATCATCCCGATCGCGTCCGCTTCGCCGTGGCGGAAGCGGCTGTATCCCGTGGTCGATTCGATTGCGTGGGCGAGCGTGTGACCGTAGTTCAAGTGGCTGCGCTGCCCCTTAGTCTCGAACTCGTCTTCGCCAACAACGGCGGCTTTGATGCAGACACTGCGCCGCACCGCTTCGACGGTCGCGTCCGGGGCGAGACGGAGGATCGCGTCGGCGTTCTGCTCCAGGAAGTCGAGGTAGCTTTCGTCGGCGATCATCGCGTGCTTGATCGCCTCGGCGAGGCCTGACCGGATCTCCCGCGCCGGCAGCGTGCGCATCGTCGCGACGTCAGCCAGGACGAGGCGCGGCTGGTAAAACACGCCAATCATGTTCTTCGCCTTCGGGTGGTTCACCGCGACCTTGCCGCCGAGCGACGCGTCCACCTGGCCCAGCATGCTCGTCGGCACGTGTACAAGCGGGAGTCCGCGAGCAAACGTGGCCGCGACGTACCCGCCAAGGTCTGTAGCGACACCGCCGCCCACTGCAACGATGACGTGCCCGCGCTCGGCCCGGTGTTCGATCAGGAAGTCGTAAATGTCAGAGGCGTGTTCGAGAGACTTGCTTCCCTCGCCCGGTGATACGGTGTAAGTGTCGAACTCGAAGTCAGCGGCGGTGAGCGAGGCCTCGACTTCGTCCGCGAGGTGGTGCCAGACCGTCTGATCGCTGATCACGTACGCGCAGTTGCCGAGCCCAGCGACGCGCATCCGCCGCCCGAGGTCCTTCAGGATGCCCCAGCCGACGAACACCGGGTACTCCCGCAGCGCCGTTTGCACCATGCAGGCAGCGCCCTCCGGGATCGCATGCAACGTCTGCGTCGGCGCGACCGCCTCGCGGTCCTCAATCGACTCGACTCGACCTGGAGCCGAGAATATGCGCTCGCTATGGTCTCGGTACACTCGGGCGATTTCGTTGCTGACCTCTTCCGGCGTCAGACCGTCCGTGTGGAAGGCCCAATCGCAAAGCGCGTAGAGGTGCTGGCGGTCGTTCTTCAGATCTTTGATGCGCGTCAGCGGTTCCTCGGTGGCGAGCAGCGGTCGATCCAATGGCGCTTCCTCGGCGCGCGTCACCAGGCGGTCGAGGATCGTCTCCGGCCGTGCTTCCAGGCAGACGACGAGCCCGCCCTCCGCCATCGCGCGGCGGTTCTCCGCACGCAGCACAGCGCCGCCGCCGGTCGAGACGACAACGCCATCCCGGGAGCAAGCATCGCGGATCGCCGAGACCTCCATTTTCCGGAACGCAGTCTCCCCCTCATCGCGGAAGATCTCGAGGATTCGCTTGCCGGCGCGCTCTTCCACGATGTGATCTGTATCGACCAGCTCCCACCCCAGTTCGCGGGCGAGCAGCGGCCCGACGACGGTCTTGCCGGTGCCGGAAAAACCTGTGAGTACGATGCGGCTGGGGAGGCCGGCCATGGCCTAGCCCGCCTGGCCGCGCGGGGCGATCGTCGCCTGGTAAGCCGCGAAGTTGCGCTGCGTTTCAACCAGCGAGTCGCCGCCAAACTTCTCAAGCATCGAGCGCGCAAGGACGATCGCAACCATCGCTTCGCCGACGACGCCGGCGGCAGGCACCGTGCAGACGTCCGACCGCTCGTAGTGCGCCTGGATCGGCTCTCCGGTGTGGAGGTCAACGGAAGCCAGCGGCTTCGAGAGCGTGGAAATCGGCTTGAGGGCGCCGCGCACGACGACCGGCTCGCCGTTGGTCATGCCGCCTTCAAGGCCACCCGCGCGGTTCGTTTCGCGGCGCCAGGGCTGGCCGTTCCAGTGTTCCGGAGTCGTGATCACATCGTGCGCAACAGAGCCGAGGCCGGCCGCTACCGTGAACCCGCCGCCAATCTCAACGCCCTTCGTAGCGTGGATGCTCGTCACGGCCTGGGCGAGCTGCCCGTCAAGCTTGCGGTCCCATTGGATGTGCGAACCGAGGCCGATCGGAACGCCGGTGGCCCACATGTCGAACGTGCCGCCAAGCGTATCGCCGGCCGTTTTCGCGGCGTCAATCGCGGCGACCATGCGCTCACCAGCGTCCGCGTCGGCGCACCGCACCTGCGACTCTTCGACGGCGTTCCAGTCCGGTTCGCCTTCGATCTTCGCGAAGACGTTGCCAATCGATGTCGTGTGCGAGTGGATGGCGATGCCGAACTCCTCCAGGAACCGCCGGCAGACGGCGCCGACAGCAACGCGCGCGGCCGTCTCGCGGGCCGAGGCTCGCTCCAGGACGTTCCGCACGTCGTCGAAGTCGTACTTCATCGTGCCAGCAAGGTCGGCGTGGCCGGGGCGCAGGCGCGTTACCTTCTTCGGATCGCCCTCGTAGGGGCCGACCTTCATCACCTCTTGCCAGTCCTCCCAGACGCGGTTGACGATGAACAGCGCAATCGGGCTGCCAAGCGTGTGCCCGTGCCGGATCCCACCGACGAGCTGCGCGTGGTCCTGCTCCAACTGCTGGCGTCGCGAGCGGCCGTAACCACCCTGGCGTCGGCGCAGGTCCAGCGCGATGTACTCCTCCGTGATCGGCACGCCGGCGGGGATCCCTTCCAGAATCGCGACGAGCGCCTGCCCGTGAGATTCCCCGGCAGTGAGGAAGCGTAGCTCGCTCACGACGGGACCTCTGCGATCTCGGGCGTGCTCCTCGGCGCGACGATCGGCACGGTGGGCAACGGGCGTCCGGTGTCGCTCATGCGGTACATCCCGCCTAGCGCGCGGACGATCTCTTCCGGCGGCCACTCTTCCCAGTCGATATCTTTCGCCGTCTCGCGAGTGGCGTACGTCGTCAGCACGCATTCGTGGCGCGAGATGCCTTCCGAATCGCGGTACTGCGTGTACACGTCGATCTGGATGCGGGCCGGCTTGAAGTGGATCAACTCGTACAGCAGCATATCCGCCACCTTGGCTGTGATCCCGAAGCCTTCTTGCAGCGGGTTGCTCATCTCCACCCAGATGCCGTCGGCCAGCTTGTAGTCGCTCTGCGCAGTGACGGAGACGTGCACGAAGTCCGTGTCCACGCCGACGAGTTGCATGCTCTGGACGCCGCGCCACACCTCGGCGGCGATTGGCTTCGGCCGCTTCTGGCCACTCCAGCCTTTAATCGCGTCCTCCACGATGTCCTGGATGACCTTCGTGTCGCCCTTCGCCGCCGCCTGGCGCCAGGCGAGGGCAGCGCGCGTGCCCTGCAGCATGATGTACGTGATCAGGAAGAAGAAGAGCATCATCCCGAGGATCACCCAGGTGAGGTCCATCAGGCGCTCTCCCCCATGCCCAGCGCCTCGCGAGCAGCCGCCGTCATCACGTCGATCGGTGGGTCCTCGCCCGTCCAAATCTTGAACGAGGCCGCGCCCTGGTAGATCAGCA
>JANLRX010000142.1:0-3824 GCA_031362025.1 Chloroflexota bacterium | reverse complement strand
CCGCCCAGGTCAACCGTGACGTACAGGTAGCCGAGCGACTTCAGGTGCGTCGTGATGGCTTCCCGTTGCGGGAGCAGCGCGAGCAGTCCCGCCTCATCCGTTTCCAGTCGGGCGAGGGGGTCTCCAGAGGGGAGGACGTGGTGCCGGACGCGGAGTTGCCGCACGCCGAGTGAGCGGATGTACTGCTCGGCCTGGCCGATGCGCGACAGGTTCTCGATGGTGACGGGGGTGCCGTAAGGGATACGGGAGGCGAGGCACGCCATCGCGGGTTTGTCCCACGTGGGGAGGCCGCGTTCACGGGAGAGTTCACGGATGTCAGCCTTTGTGAGACCAGCTTCAACGAGCGGGCTGCGGACGGCGTGCTCGGAAGCGGCGCGGCGGCCGGGGCGGAAGTCGCCGGTGTCGTCGAGGTTGCAGCCGTCGACGATCGTCTCGACGCCGTAAGCGGGGAGGAGCGCGAGGAGCTTGCCGTACAGCTCGTCTTTGCAGTGGAAGCAGCGGTTGGCGTCGTTCTTCACGTAGTCTGGGTCGTCGATTTCCCGGGTGTCGATCAGTTCGTGGCGGATACCGATCTGCGCAGCGAGCGCCTTCGCCTCTTTGACCTCGGTCTCGGGAACGGAGGGCGAGACGCCGGTGATTGCGAGCGCCTGATCGCCGAGGGCGTCATGGGCGATGGCCGCGACGAAAGTGGAGTCGACTCCGCCGGAGAAGGCGACGACGACGGATCGCATCTCACGCAGGAGGGAGGTGAGGTGGTCGAGCTTTTCGTGGAGGGTGGGCGCGCGTAACGTCACAGCGCCCTAATGATAACCGGTCGGGAGTGGCTAGACGGCTTCGCTGAGAGTCTCGATCTCGGGGACGGGCGGGTTTTGGCGGGCGCGCAGGGTGCCGTTCTCGATCAGGCGGGTGACGACGGTCACGAGCTTTGGGTCGAGCTGGCTGCCGGCGACCTTCCGCAGTTCGATGACGGCCTGCTCGACTGTCATCGCCGGGCGGTAGGGCCGCTCGGACGTGAGCGCGTCGAAGGTGTCGGCGACGGAGATGATGCGGGCGTCGAGGGGGATCGTCTCGCCCTCGGCGCCGTCAGGGTAACCGGTGCCGTCGAAGCGCTCGTGGTGGTGGCGGATGACCACGGCGATCGGAAGCATGTTGTTCATGCGAGAGAGGATATCGAAGCCCTTGCCGGGGTGCTGGCGGATGTGCGCCCATTCGTCCTCGGTCAGCGGGCCGGGCTTGGTGAGGATGTAGTACGGCAGGCCGATCTTGCCGACATCGTGCATCTGGGCGGCGAGAACGAGGTCCCTCAGGCGACTGGCGTTGAAGCCGAGTTCGCGGCCGATGGCGTAGGCGAAGGCGGCGACCCGGTCCGTGTGCTTGAACGTCTCGAGGTCGTGGTTTTCGATCTGGTCGGCCAGAGCGACGAGGTCGTTCGGGCGCCCGCGGTTGAGCTGGGTGAGGGCGTCGCGCATGGCGAGCCCGTCTGCGATGGCGCTGCCTTCGCGAGCACGGACTACCTCCCAGGTCCACCCACCAAGAACCGTGGCGAACGATACGAGGAAGAGGCCGTGGTAAAGCCACCACGAGTACTGCCAGAACACTCCGAAATCGAGCGATATCTGTGCCTCGGCGAGGAACACGAGTCCCACCGCGACGGCGAGCTGTCCAGGCAGTCTGGCGAAAAGGTATGACTGGAAGTACCGCCAGGCAGCGAACAAAAGCATCGAGATCGTGACGACGGTAAGAAGGTGCTGAAACCACTCCTTCTGAGTCGGGAAGTCCGCGAGCCAGTTGGGCGAGAGCATGCTGATGATGAAGTAAGCACACGTTGCGCCGGCGGAAACCGCGAAAATGGCCTCGGGGGTGCGGAGCCGGGTGTGGTGGGAAAGCGCTGGAATCGTGATGACGCTCAGCATCGCGAAGAAGCCGGCGGCAAGCGTGGCCAGCCAGGGCGAGCGTCCGAGCGATGCATAGGCTTCGTCGAAGATGAAGCCCGGCGTGCCCAGTCCATGCACTGCGAAGAACACGGCGAGCGCGAAGTAGGCCAGTGCGAGGAACATGATTCGCGTCTCGCGTATCGTCCGGGCGGAGACGATCAGGATGAGGCAAGCGGCCGCGGAGAGCAGTGTCGCCGCCGAGACGACGTAGAAATGGAAGCTACTTGTGCCCCACGACTTATCGAGCCCAGGGATCCAAAGCAGGGCAACGAACATTGCGAGCGGGATCGCAAGCGCTACCGCCGCGATGCGTGTGGGCATGTCTGATTTTGCTCCCATAGTTAGTTGTCCGGGGAGTTAGACGGCCCTCAGCGGTTAACGTTACGTGGAAATTGCGTCTGGGCGTGACCGAAAAGAGACGTCGGAACGGGCGGAGGCAGGGGGCCGCAGCACTCGCTCAGCGAGATGATCGGGATAGCGACACGTGCTGCGCCCCTGCGGGCGCTTCTTACGGGGTGATTGCGATTTTCAGGACGCCTTCGGTCTTGTTGCGGAAGAGGTCGTACGCCTTCGGGGTGTCGTCGAGCTTCATCTTGTGGGTGAAGAGCGGCGACAGGTCGATGTTGGCGTTGGCGATCAGGTTGCAGAGGTACTCCATGCGGTCGCTGCCGGATGGGCACAGCGTGGTGACGATCTTCCGGTGGAGGAACGAGGGCGCGAGCGTCGGCATCGAGACCTGGGGGAGCAGCCCGTAGACGCCGACGGAGGAGACGACACCACCGCGCCGGACGGCCCGTGTCGCTGCTTCAAACGTAGGTTGGGTGCCGACGGCCTCGATGGCGATGTCCACGCCCTTGCCGCCGGTCAATGCCTGGATCTCGCTGACGGCGTCCTTCTCCTTGAAGTTGATGGTGGCGTTGGCGCCGAACTTCTTCGACATCTCGAGGCGCTCCGGCACGGCGTCGACGGCGATGATCAGGCCGCAGCCGCGGGCCCGCGCTCCAGCGGTTGCCATGAGCCCGACCGGGCCCTGGGCAAAGATCGCCACGGAGTCACCGAACTTGGCCTCCGCACGCTCGATGGCGCCAAAGCCGGTCGAGAGGATGTCCGAGATCAGGATCGCGTGCTCGTCGCTGACGCTGTCCGGGACGATCGTGCAGTTCTGGTCGGCGAACGGCGCGACGTAGTACTCCGCCTGGCAGCCGAAAAGAACGCGGCCGCCGCCGGAGCAGACGCTGTGGTCCACGCTCATGCACTCGTGGCACTTGCCGCAGCCAGTGAGGCAGGAGGAGAGGACGCGGTCGCCCTCCTTGAACTTGGTGACGCCTTCGCCGACGGCGGAGACGTGGCCGACGCCTTCGTGGCCCATCGGCAGGCCTTCCGGGAGCAGCGAGCCGGGGAACGCGAAGTTCAGGATTTCGTTCGCGAACTCGTCTACGAAGTGCATGTCGCTGCCGCAGACAGTGCACATCGTCATCTTGATGATGACTTCGCCGGGCTTGGGCGTGGGGGTGGCGACGTCGATCATTTCGACGACGCCGTTCGTGGTCTTGATGCAAGCTTTCACAGGGGTCCTCCGTGTTCAGATTGGGGCGGGCGTTTTGCCGCGCTTATCTGAGCACAGACTAAAGTAGGCGGTCAAGCGTTGGGGGGATCGGGCCCGGGGCGCAGCACGTGCACTGCGGATGGTGAATCGATGCTGCGCGTGCTGCGCCCCTACAGGGCAAGGATGCGTCCGGGATTGCGTTGTCTTGACCGCGCGAGGCGAATTCCCGACGCTTGTTGCCATGAACGAGCGGGCGCGCCGGATCCGGTCGAGCATCTGGGGGAGGCTGGGGATCGTGGGGATCGCCGGCACGCAGGCGGACAAGGCACTGGACCAGACGCAGG